>DATHAU010000310.1:0-3062 GCA_035296545.1 Microvirga sp. | reverse complement strand
TAGTAGCGGCGGCCCGGATAGCCCTCCGCGTATTTGTTGGTCATCACCGAGCCCTGCGCCTCCAGGACCGCGCGGGAGACGATGTTCTCCGAGGCGATCAGCTCGATCTCGTCGCGCTGGCGGCCGAGTTCGAGCTCGATGGCGCGGGCGATCTCGGGGTCGCCCTCGGCGAGGCTTGTCGAGAAAAAGCTGTTGGACAGGTGGTTTGCAGCCGCTTCGCTCGCGCTCATGGTCTTTCTCTCGCCTCCGTGTGAGCCCCGCCTGAACCGGCCGGCTCGATCCCCAATGGTTGCCGTGGGCTTTATCACGGTCTACCGGAGCCCGCCAAGCCGCAGGCGCGCCCCTTGGTGTCTGAAATGCGACAGCCCGCCTTTCGGCGGGCTGTCAGGGATCGCCGGCTCCGCAGGGGATCAGTTCTGCAGGAACATCTCCTGGTCCGGCTCGGTGGGGGTGCGGCTCGCCACCGGGATGGCGTTGCCGAGGCCGTCCTTGTTGTAGATGTCGTCGCGGAACTGCACAAGGCCGTCCGGAGTCGCCCAGGCGGTGATGTAGATCCAGTGGATCGGAACCGGCTGCGCCAGGCGCGCGTCGATCCGCTCGCCGGACTTGAAGGTGGCGTCGATGTGCTCGCGGGTCCAGCCGGGGGTGTCCTTCAGGAGCCACTCGATGTAGTCGCGCACGTTCTGCACGCGGATGCAGCCCGAGGAGACGAAACGGAAGTCGTCGCCGAAGATGCCCTTGGAGGGCGTGTCGTGCATGTACACCCCGTGCGGGTTCGGGATGTTGATGCGCACGAAGCCCATGGAGTTCAGGTCGCCGCCCGGGTCCTGGCGGAAGCGGTAGCGGGTCGCCTCGTCCGAGAACCAGTTGATCTGGCTGGAGGGCACCTCCTGACCGGCCGCGTTGAAGATGCGGATCTTGTTCTCGGCCAGGTAGTCCGGCTCCTTCTGCATCTTGGGGATCAGGTCCTTCTTCACCACCGAGGCCGGAGCCGTCCAGAACGGGTTGAAGTTGATCTCGACCACCTTGGAGTTCAGCAGGGGCGACTGACGGTCGATCTTGCCGACGCCCGCCGCGTGGCGGGTATGGACGACGCCGTTCTCCACCGTCTCCACGAGGGCGGCGGGAATGTTCGCCACCACGTATTTGTGGCCGAGGCCGCCCACGAGGCCGCGCAGGCGGCCCAGGTTGATCTCGAGCTGACGGATGCGGGCATCCACCGGCACGTTCATGGCGGTGACGGTGGGCCCCGTGACGGTGCCCGTGGAGCTGATGCCGTGGCGGGCCTGGAAGCGGCGGACCGCCGCCTCGACATAGGAATCGTAGATCTGGGACTCGCCCGCGGAGGGGTCGAGGTCGCCGGTGACGATGAGGCGCTGGCGCAGGGCCATCACGGCCGGGCTCTTCGAGCCGACGCGCAGCCCCTGCACGCCCTGGACGGGCTGCCATCCGCCCCGGGCGGCGATGTTGCGGTAGTACTCGACCATCTGCTCCGTGGCGGCGAGCGCGTCCGGCGACAGCATGGGGGTCGAGGTCCGCTGCACGCGGGTGCGGGACACGGCTTCGTAGTTCTGGGACCACTCGGCCTGGCTCTGGGCGAATTGCTGCGCCAGGGCGGCAGTCGCCGGAGTGAAGATGAGGGCGAGCGATCCTGTCAGGAGGGCACGGCGGGACAACATGAGCGCAGGCTCTTCTCAGTTAGATGTGAACCGACAACGAAAGCGGAGGAAGACGAAGGGCCGCCTTCGCTCCCAGCGATCAGTGCCGGGATAGGATTAAGGAACGGTATCGAAAACCAAGAACATCGGGGCCGATTTATGGCGAAGCCGGTCTCGGACGGGCCCTTGGCTCCTGGAACCGCTCCATTGCGGTCTGTAAACCCGAACTGTGTTCCAGGGGAGACACTTCTGCGTGAGGAGCTTGGCGTTGGGCCCGCTGATGTCTCGCCCGGGTTCGGGCTGGACTTTCGCATTCGCCCGCAAGACCCTGCTCCCGAAGCCTTTTCGCTGTCAAAGTTCCCGCGCCGCCAGCCAGGACAGAGCCAGATAGACAGTGATGAGCGTCAGGGAAAGGACCATCACGGGCATGCCTCCTGCGACGATGTCCGGGAAGAAGGCCGCGAGAATCAGGTGGCTCATGATGGCCAGGAGCCACACGATCCCGCCCCAGGAGCTCGCCATCCAGAGGCCCACCGCCGCCACGAGGTCGATAAGGGCGAAATAGATGATGATCGCCTGGTATCCCGTGGAGCGCGCTTCGAAATCCCCGATGGGCGCCCAGACGCCGATGATCACCGCCCAGGCGCCAAGGCCCTTCATGATCCAGACAAGGGCCAGGATGCGCATGAACCAGGTGAGGGCGGCGCTCCAGCGCAGGGCGGCCGGAGAGGCCTGCTGCACCTCGATGCGGTCGGAGGCGTAAACCTCGGAGGCGCGACCCTGGCTGCCGTTGCGCGCCATCAGACGATCTCCAGTTCCTGTTCGCCCAGGCCGGCGAAATGGCGCTCGATGACGGCCCTGTCCACCTCCTCCAGGGAGGCCGGGCGCCACCGGGGCTGGCTGCCCTTTTCGATGATCGCGGCGCGCACCCCCTCGTAGAAGTCGTGCCCCTCGGGGATCCGGGAGACGATGCGGAATTCAGTTCTCATGGCCTCCTCGAAATCCAGGGAGGCTCCCCGGCGCACCTGCTCGAAGGCGAGGCTCATGCTGGTGGGGGACTTGGTCCGCATGGCGGCTGCGGTCCTGGCGGCGAATTCCGACCCTCCCGCCGCGGCCTCGTCGAGGCGCTGAAGGATGGCCGAAACGCTCCCGGCGGAGAAGCAGGCGTCGATCGCCTCCCTCTCGGCCGCCAGGGGAGCGGGACCCGGATCGGAGGAAGCCCCTGCCAGGGCCTGCTCCACCGGCTCTCCCGCCGCCAGCGTCTCGCGCAGGGCCTCCATGCGGGCGCTTTCCACCGCGTGCGTGGCCAGTCCCAGCATCATTGCATCGGCCCGCCTGACCCGCTCGCCCGTGAGCGCGAGGTACATGCCGGTCCGGCCGGGAAGGCGCGGCAGGGCGTAGGTC
>DATHAU010000309.1:0-2785 GCA_035296545.1 Microvirga sp. | reverse complement strand
CAACGACACCGACGCGGCCTACGAGGCCGTGGCCGAGTTCGCGCCGGAACGCTCCGCCGCGGTGGTGATCGTCAAGCACGCCAACCCCTGCGGCGTGGCGGAAGGAGCCTCCCTGCGCGAGGCCTACGAGAAGGCCCTGCGTTGCGATCCGGTCTCCGCCTTCGGCGGCATCGTGGCGGTGAACCGCCCCCTCGACGCGGAGGCTGCGCGGGCCATCACCGAGATCTTCACCGAGGTGATCATCGCGCCGGACGCGAGCCCGGAGGCCGTCGCCATCGTGGCCGCCAAGAAGAACCTGCGCCTGCTGCTCGCCGGCTCCCTGCCCGATCCGCGCCGGGAGGGTCTGACCCTGCGCACGGTGGCGGGCGGCTTCCTGGCCCAGAGCCGCGACAACGCGGTGGTGGACGCCATGAGCCTGAAGGTGGTGACGAAGCGCGCGCCCACGGAGCGCGAACTCGCGGACCTGCGCTTCGCCTTCCGGGTCGCCAAGCACGTGAAGTCGAACGCCATCGTGTATGCCCGCGACCTCGCCACGGTGGGCATCGGCGCGGGCCAGATGAGCCGGGTCGATTCCTCCCGCATCGCCGCCTGGAAGGCCGCGGAAGCCGCCAGGGCCTCCGGCCTGCCGGAAAGCCTCGCCCGGGGCTCCGTGGTGGCCTCCGACGCCTTCTTCCCCTTCGCGGACGGGCTGCTGGCCGCGGCGGAAGCGGGCGCCACTGCGGTGATCCAGCCCGGCGGCTCCATGCGCGACGACGAGGTGATTAGGGCCGCCGACGAGGCGGGCCTCGCCATGGCGTTCACGGGCCACCGGCACTTCCGGCACTGAAGGAACGCCCATCACCGGGCAGGGGGCAAGCCCTTGCCCGTATCGGTCGCCCGCCTTAGATATACATCCTCAGTTATGTATATCTAAGGCGGGTTCGATGCAGGTGGCCAAATGGGGCAATTCGCTGGCCGTGCGTCTCCCCGCCTCGGTGGTCGAGGCCCTGGGGCTGAAGGAAGGCGACGATATCGAGATCATGGTCGCAGGATCGCGCTCCTTCGAGGTCTCGAAGGCTCCCGAACCGGCGGAGATCCTGGCGCGCCTCCGGCAATTCCGCGGCCGCCTCCCTGCCGGCTTCAGATTCGACCGGCTCGAGGCCAATGGGACATAGGCCGTTCCTCGACACGAATGTCGTCCTCTCTCTTCTGTCGGAGGATGCCGCCAAGGCGGATCGTGCGGAGGCCCTTCTCGCGGCCGGCGGCGCGGTGAGCGTGCAGGTGCTCAACGAGGCCGCGAGCGTCATGACGCGAAAGCTCAAGATGAATCTCCACGAGATCCGCGAGGTTCTGGCCGGGGTCCGGCACTACTGCACGGTCGAACCCTTGACGGCGGAGATTCATGACGAAGCGCTCGACGTCATGGGCCGGTATGGCTTCTCGGTCTACGACAGCTTGATCATCGCCGCGGCGATCCGGGCGGGATGCGACACGCTCTATTCGGAAGACCTGCAGGACGGCTTCCGGGCCGGCGCCGCCCTGACGATCATCAATCCCTTCAAAGAGGGGCGCGACGCGCTCTGATGCCGGTTCACGGTTTTTGGACCGGCAAGCCAAGGTGACAGGATTCCTTCGGCACCCCATATTCCTCGAAGCGAAGGAGATTCCTGATGATCACCACCACCACGCCGACCATCGAAGGCCGCCGCATCGCCGCCTATCGCGGCATCGTCTCGGGCGAGGCCATCCTGGGCGCGAACGTGTTTCGCGACTTCTTCGCCTCCATCCGCGACGTGGTGGGCGGACGCTCGGGCTCCTACGAGCGGGTGCTGCGCGACGGGCGCGATACGGCGCTCAACGAGATGATCGAGGAGGCGCAGCGCCTGGGCGCCCATGCGGTGGTGGGCGTCCATCTCGATTACGGCGCAATCGGCAAGAACGAAGGCATGATGATGGTCACTGCCAGCGGCACGGCGGTGACGCTGGAGTAATGACGCTCCAACCGGCGCAAAAGCCGCTCCCCTGTCCCCTCCCTCCCGTGTCATCCCCGCGCAGGCGGGGATCCATGAACGCGAGCGTGCAAGGAAGAGCGGGACGGTCAGCGTTTCGTCCTGCCCTGTCAGCGGTTATGGATCCCGGGCTCCGCTGCGCGGCCCCGGGATGACAGGGGGTTTTTATGCCCGCTTCACCCCTTTCAGCAGCCAAAACCCCGTGAGCAGGAACGGGATCAGCACCGCGGGCGCTGCGGCCTGGGTCTGGAAGATCCCCGTCGCCGCGGCCACCGCGAGCGGCGCCAGGAAGGACGTGACCTTTCCCGACAGGGACAGGAGGCCGAAATAGCGCCCGGCCTCCGGCGCGGGCACGAGCCGCGCCAGCAGGCTGCGGGAGGAGGCCTGGAGCGGCCCCGCCACCGAGCCGATGGCAAGGCCCAGCAGGACGAAGAGCTTTTCGGGAAGGCTCCCGTAAAGCCCGTCGCCCGGCGCGGGCGGGGGCGTCGCAACCGTGAAGAAGATGTGCTCGCGCCCCAGGGAGAGCACGCCGATGCAGACGAGGGTCAGGACCAGGATCGCGCCGCGGATCACGGATCTCGCCCCTATGCGGTCGTCGAGGCGTCCGCCCGCCAGCGCCCCGATGGTGCCGGTGACCGTGAGCAGGATGCCGAAGAGGCCGAGTTCCGTCGCCTGCCAGCCGAACACCCCCGCCCCGTAGATGCCCCCGAAGGCGAAAAGCGCCACCAGGGCGTCCTGGTACACCATGTTGGCGAGAAGGAAGCGCGCGACGCTCTCGTGCCGCCGGGCGTCCGCCA
>DATHAU010000308.1:0-2576 GCA_035296545.1 Microvirga sp. | reverse complement strand
AGCCCGCCTGCGTCCGCGCGGCGTGAGCTTGGAGCCGGTGTAGACGAGATGCGGGCGAGACACATCGAAGAGCAGCTTCCGATAACTGAGAGGCTGGTGAGCAAAAATTTCCTTCTTTGTTGCAAGGCGAGGCAGCAGGATGCGGCTTATAGAGAGGTAAAGCGGCATTTCGCCTGTCTCGATGAGACGCTCATAGTCCTTAGCCAACGGCTAGTTGGTGGTGAGCCAGGCAAATGCGCGCGCGATCACATGAAAACCGCTCGGAATCAGCCTTCATCCAGATAACCGTCAGATCAGCACCTGTTTCGCACATATAATATGCATAGCCTAAGTCATTGATCTGCCTATGTCGGGATCCCTGTGCGAAATTCGTGATCTATGCACCCGTCCGAGACGGGTGGTTAGCGGTCCGTCCATTTTGCAGTGAGCCACAGGAAATGCAGACCTACCCAAGCAGGACATGATCGGCCCTGGACGCATCAAGGCGCGACAAAGGATCCATCGCGCCTGCATAGAACGGTGTAAAGACTGTTTGACGGATGAAAACGATGTCGGACTCAGGAACGAGTTGCTGACTGAGGCCACGATTGGCCCGTCCCTCTCACTTTCAGTGCGGGCGGCAATCCAGGTAGGATCGGTCTGGAAGGCATTCCACTTGGTCTCGCACTCGCCCATCGAGTCCTAGGCGAGCATGTAATACAGATCCTGGTTAGACTCGCCTACCTTTACGGTCCAGAGTCCATCCTGCCGTATGCCGTGCTTCTCCCACATGCGGGTGGGGTGAGTAAGGTCTCGTCCAGGCACTTCTCGGACCTAGGCCGAACTTCCGCATCAGTGGAGTAAGCTGACCTTTACACGGCCAAGCTGAAGTGCAGGACGTGACCCTGAACGGACGTTAAGTCGATGAACCGGTCCGAGATGCGTCTCCGAATTGCCGTGCTTCAATCCCCCGATCAAGGCCTCTGGTCGAAAGTTCAGGTCTCAGGATCTGCGGCAGAGATGTGAGGAGCATTCTGTACAAGGCGAACACCGCACCACGACGCCGCGAACAAAGCGATCGCCTTCGTCACGCGTCGCAACGAGGGAAGAGATATCCGCTCATCGATGGCATGGATGTTCTCCGCGATAGGGCCATACACCAGCGATGGTATGCCCGCGTGGACCGAATAGATGGCGGCATCCAGGTAGCACGCCATGACATAGGCCTGCAGTGGCGGGCCATCAGGTGCGCTGGCGGTTACGTGCGCCTCGGAGAGCACTGCCTCAGCCTCGGACCCAGGGGCAAGGGTGTAGCCCGCATGCACGACACCGACCCACTCCACGATCGGCTCCGGGCAGCGTTGCAGCAGGGGATCGCCGGCTGCCACGGTGGCGACAAAGGCCTCAAATTCCTTCACGCGCTGCTGTGGGTCATCGCCGGGATAAAAGCCAATGCGCCCCTCGAACCGGCAGCATGACGGAACAGATGCGATCCACTCACCGCCATTGATCGTCCCAATCGTCAGGGCCGCGGGATTGTCTACGTCGTCGAAGAACGGCTTCGTCGTCCGTTCGTCGTTCCAGCGCGTCTCAAGGTGACGCAAGCACTCGATGAGCCGTACCGCCGCGTCGAGCGCGCTCACACCTCCACTGACTTCGCGTGGGTGCGCAGGAGTGCCGTTGATCGTGATGGCAAACTTGATCACGCCGGAATTTGCCCGCACAAGCTTCTCGTCGGTCGGCTCAGGGATCAGGACCGCGTCGGCAACTTTGCCGCTGGCCAACGCCATCGCGGCTCCATTCCCGGTGATCTCCTCCTCCACGACCGAATGGATCTGGACGGGGGCCGTCAGTTCGAGCCCCGCGCCCCTGATCGCATCGAGCGCAAAGATCGCCGCGGACAGGCCTGCCTTCATGTCCCCGGAGCCGCGGCCATAGAGCCAATCGCCGTCTCGCGTCGGCTCGAACGGCGGATACTGCCAACGCTTCGGATCGCCCGCGGGTACGATATCGACATGAGCGTTCAGGATAAGAGATCGTCCATGAATGACCGCAGGGTTACGGAGCCCTATAACGTTCCAGGAGTTCTCATAGCTGATGGTCGCTGGCGAGAAAGCCGGATGCCGGCCAATCAGGGCTTGATCAATCATCTGACGCTGGACGGCATATCCACGTTCTATAAGCGTCGCTTCGACGAGTTGTTGGACCTGCGCTTCCTGCTCCCGCAACGAGGCGCAACGGATCAGGTCCGACAGGAAACCAACTTGGCTTTCAAAAGCCGTGTCGACAGCGACGAGAATGCGTTTGCGCTCCGTTTCGGAAAGAGTGCCCCTCGGTGAGGTTTCTGTTGGGGGAGCAGCATTTGTCAAAGCAGGTGCCTTTCCGGGAATTGGAGTATCTGATGGCTCAGATGAAGCCATCAGATATTAGAAATTCAGAGCTGAGCGCACATGAGCGGGACCAGTCCACGTCGTCTCGTCATAACACTTAGCCGCTTACCCATACGCGTTGCCCAGCATCGTCTGCGCTGGCGAGTAAGGAAGGTTTTGCGCCTCGGCAACGGGCTGGCAGGTGATCTGGCCGTCGCACACGTTTAA
>DATHAU010000307.1:0-8835 GCA_035296545.1 Microvirga sp. | reverse complement strand
GGGCGAACCAGCGCCACGCGGGGATCTCCACGATGTTCGTCTCGATGAGCTTCAGGAAGCTCAGGTCCCAGGTGAAATGATAGACGACCATCGCCGCGACGGCAGCGCCGCGGGCAGCGTCCACCGCATCCCATCGCGAGGCGCCCGCCCGGGCCTGTGACGATTCAACGTTCACGCCAGTCCGTCCCTTTCGCCGTTGGCGGAGGCCATGACGGGCGGATCCCGCCTCCTATATGAGGGACATGACCGATCCCCTTGCCCCGTCAATCGCCATACTCCGCGAAATGATTCAAGACTCGCGGATCGTCGCCGGATTCACCGGAGCCGGAATCTCGACCGAGAGCGGCGTGCCCGACTTCAGGTCTCCCGACAGCCCGTGGATGCGCCACAAGCCGATCCCCTTCGAGAGCTTCTTGCACAGCGCCGAGGCGCGGCGCGAGGCGTGGCGGCGCAAGTTCATCATGGACGACCTCTACCGCCATGCGCGCCCGAGCCGCGGCCATCTCGCCATCGCGGCGCTGATCGCCTTGGGGCGAATGCCCGCCGTGATCACCCAGAACATCGACGGGCTCCATCAGGCCGCGGGACTCGCCGAGGACCGGGTGATCGAACTGCACGGCAACGGCACCTATGCCGCGTGCCTGTCCTGCGGGCGGCGTCACGAACTCGAATGGGTGAGATCCTGTTTCGAGGCGAGCGGCGAGCCGCCGGAATGCACGGCCTGCGGCGGCATCCTCAAGGCGGCGACGATCTCGTTCGGCCAGGCCATGCCCGAGGGGCCCATGCGCCGCGCCCGGAATCTCGCGGCCGAATGCGATCTCTTTCTCGCCATCGGGTCGTCCCTCGTGGTGTATCCCGCGGCGGCCTTTCCCCTGTTCGCCAAAGAGAACGGGGCGCAACTGGTGATCGTCAATCGCGAGCCGACCCCGCTCGACGGGGCCGCCGATCTGGTGATCCGCGGAGAGATCGGTTTTGTGCTCGCGCCATTTTCACCGTGATTTCAAAGGCTTTCGCGCTGCTCAAAATTTCATCTGACCCCGGCGCACGTTTCTGGCTTCCCCTGATTCACGACGATGTTATCCTCCCGTTAAGATCCGGTTGTTGATTCGAGTCTGGGTTATTTTCATGACTAGCGATTACGGCTCCAACTCTTTCAGTCTCCGGGGGGATGTCTCCTCTTACGATCACGGTCGCCGCGAGGTCGCCGAGGCTGTTCCGGAGGACAACGCCGCTCTCGAACTCGTCCAGGTCAGCGGCCGCATCAAATGGTTCGACGTCGCCAAGGGCTTCGGCTTCATCGTTCCCGACAACGGGATGCCGGACGTTCTCCTGCACGTGACGTGCCTGCGCCGGGACGGCTACCAGGCGGCCAACGAAGGAGCCCGCATCGTGGTCGAGGCGGTGCAGCGGCCCCGGGGCCTGCAGGCGTTCCGCATCGTGTCCCTGGACGAATCCACCGCGCTCCACCCTTCCGAGCTGCCCCTGCCGCGCACCCATGTGCAGGTGGTGCCCACCAGCGGCCTCGAGCCCGCGGTGGTGAAGTGGTTCAACCGCCTGCGCGGCTTCGGCTTCCTCACGCAAGGGGAGGGCAAGCCGGACATCTTCGTCCACATGGAAACCCTGCGGCGCTACGGCATCGCCGAGCTGAAGCCCGGCGAGCGCGTGTTCGTGCGCTTCGGCGACGGCTCGAAGGGCCTCATGGCCGCCGAGGTGCGCCTGGCCGACATGGCCCTGCCGCATTCCCATTGACGGCCGCACAAGTGCTCCGTCGCGTCAGGCCGGCCCTCCCGGCGCTCGCCCTTGCGCTCCTGCTCCCGTTCCTGCTGGCCGCGGCCGCCCTCGCGCAGGCCTTCGAGCCCCTGGCCATCGTGACCCAGGGCGGGCAGCGGCACCTGTTCCAGGTGGAGGTGGCCCGCAACCAGAACGACCGGGCGCAGGGGCTGATGTTCCGCCGCTCCATGGCCCCGGACCGGGGCATGCTGTTCGATTTCGAGCGGGTCGAGCCGGTCTCCATGTGGATGCAGAACACCTACCTGTCCCTGGACATGCTGTTCGTGCGCCCGGACGGCACCATCGCGCGCATCGCCGCCAACACCGAGCCCCTGTCCACCCGCACCATCGGGTCCGGCGAGCCCGTGCTCTCGGTGCTGGAGCTCAACGCCGGCACGGCGGCCCGGCTCGGGATCAAGGCCGGCGACCGGATCGAGCATCCCCTGTTCAAGCGCTGAGGCATCCGCCTTTTCGCCGCTGCGGGGGAACCCTGGCCCTTGCATCGCGGTTTCCCGGACGCTAGACAAACCAAGCCGTTGACGGTCACGGGGTGTAGCGCAGCCTGGTAGCGCATCTGCTTTGGGAGCAGAGGGTCGCGGGTTCAAATCCTGCCGCCCCGACCATCGTCCCCGGCTCAAGCCTTTGAGAGAGCGTCCGAACCCATGCCTGCACGGATTTACAAGCCCGCCAAATCCGCAACGCAGTCCGGCCTCGCCCGGACCAAGCAGTGGCTTCTCGTGTTCGAGCAGGACAAGCCCCGCGAGATCGAGCCCCTCATGGGCTGGACCAGTTCGGGCGACACCCGCCAGCAGGTCCGCCTCTGGTTCGACACCAAGGAAGAGGCCATGGCCTACGCCGGGCGCGAGGGCATCGCCTACCGGGTCGAGGAGCCGCAGGAGGTCAAGCGCCGGACCATGTCCTATTCGGACAATTTCAAGTTCAACCGGGTCGGTCCCTGGACCCACTGACCGGCGCGCCAGGCCCCGATCCAGGGCGCTACTCGCGCGTCCCAGCCTTGCTCACGACGCAATCGCCCGCCATCATCGCGGCATCGTCGGCCTCCGGTCCATGAGGCGAGCCGACGACGGGATCCCTAGGCTTCCGCTCTGACATCGTGAGGCCGTCTTGGACGCCATTCACCCCCACGCCGCCGTGCTGGTCCGAAAGCTCGAGAGCATCGCTCCGCTTGCCCCCGACGAGAGGGCCGCCCTGCTGCGCCTGCCTCTCCGGCTGAAAACCCTGCCGGCCCACCAGGACATCGTTTGCGAGGGGGAGGTCCCTTCCGAGTGCTGCCTCGTGGTCAAGGGCTTCGCCTCCCGCTACATCCTCACGGGAGAGGGCAAGCGGCAGATCCTGTCGTTCCACATCAGCGGCGACATCCCCGATCTCCAGAGCCTGCACCTGGACGTGATGGATCACAGCCTGGGCACCCTGGTGGCGTCCACCCTGGCCTTCATCCGGCACGACGACATGCGGGCCCTGATCCGCAGCCACCCCCGCCTCGGCGACCTGTTCTGGCGCGACACCCTCATCGATGCGGCCACCTTCCGCCAATGGATCGTGGGGCTCGGACGGCGTTCCGCCCGCGGGCGCATCGCCCATCTGCTCTGCGAGCTGCTGGTGCGGCTCAGGGCAGTGCACCTGGTGGAGGATTACTCCTACGCCCTGCCGGTCACGCAGGCCGAACTGAGCGACGCCCTCGGGATCACCACGGTGCATGTGAACCGGGTGCTGCAGGAACTCCGGGGCGAGAACCTGATCTCCCTGCGCGGCGGCGCCCTGAAGGTGCTGGACTGGGGCGGATTGCAGAGCGCGGGCGAGTTCGATCCCGCCTACCTTCACCAGACGCGGAAAGAGGCGCTCTGATCCGCGGCCGGACGGGCCGGACCGCTCACCCGGTCACGTCCGTGTCCGGCCGATCCCCTCCGCCGGCGATCTCCCCGTGCCACCGGCCCTTCTCGTCCTGGAACGAGATGCTCTCCGTCTCGCCGGGGACCCGCTGTTCGGCGGCCGCCCGCTCCGCCGCCATCCTGGCCTCGTCATGGCTGGGGTAGGGCTCCGAGAACACGTCCCCGACCTTGTAGGCCCACCCGCCGTCGTGCTCGACGATCTGGTAATGCACGTTGACCATGGCTTATGTCCTTCTCTGGTGCGAATGAGCGGAAATGGCCGCTAGAGGTCCTGCGGTTCGGGGCGCCAGGCGAAGACCTCGGCTCCGTCCCGGTCCGTGATCCGCAGGGCGTCGGGCCTCTGCGGCATGTCCAGGGTCTCGAACAGGGACTGGGCCCGGACCTTCGCCTGCTCCAGATCGGAGGTGTCGTGTTCAACCCGGTCCAGGGTGGCCTCGGCCCCGTCGGCGTCCCGGAGGCGAAAGAACTCGATGATGAACATGGCGGGAGCCTCGCTTGGCTGGATCGATCCGGCTGAAATGGTTTGGTCGAGACGATGGGGACATGCCGTTCCTGCGCGGCGCCTGCCCGCAGGGCTGCCGGTCAGCGCTTCCACTTGCCCTCGTAGCGGAACTCCGGGGCCGCCTTCATCTGGTCGAGGCTGGCGTTGATGGTGGCCTGCCACTTGTCCTCGGCTTCCATGTACCGGATGGAGATTCCCGACGGGTCCACGGCCACGTAGCGCTCGCCCGCTCCCAGGACCTCGCCCACGGCCAGCACGACCCCGCTGATCTGCCCGCCCTCGAACACCACGTCCTCGATCCGGCCCATGGTCTCGCCGCCGGCGCTCTGGACGTTCAGGCCGATGAGCCGGGAACTCAGGATGGCGTTGTTGCTGATGGCGATGAACTTGGGCGCGCTCGCCGCCGGCGGAGTGCTCTGGGCATGGGCCGTCCCCGGCAGGGCAAGGGCGGCGAAAAGAAGGGTGGCCGAAAAGCGCATGAAAATCCGTCCTTGCATGGAATGGGGCGCCAGTCTGGTCGCCAATCGTGGCTGATTTGGGAGGATCGTCCCGTGGGGGAGAATATCGGCCGCCGTCATCGAAACGTCGGACGGCCGCGCTATCCTTCCCCGTTCGGAGCATCCGCGAAGCCGGGTCGGATGCCGGCCCTGGGCCGGGGCGGGTAGAGTCGCCGAGGGACGCCCTCAAGGCCGTCGCCAGGTCGGGCCCGGGGGCGACGATCCGCAGGGCGGGAGCGTTCGGCTCATGCTATGTTCATGATGGAACCAACATGTGTCTCAGGGTCGCGTTCCCGCAAAAGCCCTCGACGGCGGGCTCGATCGCAAGGCTGAAACAGCCGCAGGGCTGCACGCAAAAAGTGAGCTTGATATGAACAAAGGCCTTCTCGCCATCGCCCAGGACATTCTCAACGCGGTCTGGAAGCTCATCAGGGGCGGACAGGCGCAGCCTGCGCCGCCGAAGGTCAGGCTCGACGGCCGGCGCGGCTACGGGGACGGCGAGATCCCGCCGCATGAACGCAACTCCGATGAGAAGTGATCCGAAGAGCCCCATGGGCTCGGCGGTTCATGTGGGGGCGAGACGGGATCGCCTCCCGCCTCGGCCCCAACCCGTCACTTCTTGGCGCTGCCCTGCTTGGGTGCGCCGGCCTTGCCGGGCGTCACCGCGAACGGCGAAGCGACGGGGGTATCCTTCGGCTTGTCCTGCTTCGGTTTCTTGACTTCGCGGTTTCCGCGTTTCTCGCCTCTGGCCATGGCTGTCTCCTGTTGGATCGGATGATGGGTCGGTCGTTGCCTCCGGAGCGAGTTGCGCTCCGGAGTATCTTCGGCGAAGGGGAACCGATTCGCCGGGGAAATTCCGGCAGGACAAGGGCCGGTTCCGGGAGGCGCAAGCCGCTCTAGGAGGTCTTGCTCAGAAGCCGGTCGAAATCGGCCAGCAGGCTATTCATCAGCGCCTGGCGGCGCGGGTCCGCCGCGGCGGAGGTTTCGGCGAACAGGGACAGAAGATACCGCGTCTTCTCCACCGCTTCCGCCCAGTCGGCGGAGGGCGCAGCAGCCAAAAGCCGCTCCAGCTCGTCCCGCCGCTCCCGGAGCGAGGCCTGATCCGCCTCGACCTCGGCTCTCAT
Organism: Microvirga sp.; assembly: GCA_035296545.1. Taxonomy (GTDB): domain Bacteria; phylum Pseudomonadota; class Alphaproteobacteria; order Rhizobiales; family Beijerinckiaceae; genus Microvirga. Next base: position 3,032 of record DATHAU010000307.1, on the reverse strand, counting down.
GCGGCGCAATTCGGTGGCGACCTGCGCGGCCATGCCCCGGTGGTCGTCGAGATTGGTGGTCTGATCGGCCATGCCGGCTTCTCCGTTGGCGCGCCCCTGCGGGGCGGAAGAAGCCGAGCGGGCTTCCGGAAGAGAGAAGGGCAGGCCTCGCTTCCGAGAAAGACAGGTCCTGCCGCTGATGCGAAACGTTCCACGCACTTTTTCGGAGCACGGCTCATGGCTCCGACCCCATCCTTCGCAACGGCCTGCGGCCTTCTCGGGATGAGGCTACGGGGCCGCGCAACCCTCCATGAGCCAGCCTCTCAGGATGACGTCCTGGATGCAGCCTACGCCCATTGAGCGGAATGGACAGCTTTATTTTGCCCCGGCCGGGCGGCCCCGCGGAGGGAGCACCCGGCGGGCGCCGCGCTCCGTAGGGGAGCGGGCGGAGGCCTGTCCTGCTATCGCGTCGTGGGCGCGGCGGGTGCGCCGGGGCGGGGGCCGCCACGTCCGGGACCGCCGGCTTCGCGGGCAGGGCGCTTGGGAGCCGCGATCAGCCCCTCGCGGATGGCCTGTTTGCGCGCAAGCTTTCGTGCCCGTCGAACCGCCTCGGCCTTCTCGCGGGTCTTCCGCTCCGAGGGCTTCTCATAGGACTTTCTCGCCTTCATCTCGCGGAAGATCCCTTCCCGCTGCATCTTCTTCTTGAGGGCGCGAAGAGCCTGGTCGACGTTGTTGTCTCTGACGAAAACCTGCAATGGATATCCTAACCTGGTGGGTGTTCCCGGTCCGCGCCGAAGACCCGGCCGACCGCATGAAGGGGACGCTTCGGACCGAAGGCTCAGGTGCCCCGGATTTCGCTTTCCCGGACGGCCCGCTCGATGGGCCCGGACTTGATCCGGTACGAGACCTCTCCGGTCTGATCGGCCGGCATGAGCCGAACGATCTCGTAGACGCTGGCGGAGCTCGTCCGGGCGTCGGAGAACCCGGGCTGCTTCAGCCGGACCATCTGCCGGACTTTGAACTTGTGGGACATGGGGTCGATCTCCTGCATGTTGCGGGCCGGGCGCGCCCCTCGGGCGATCCGTCGGCCGGACCTAGCGCTTTCGGGCCTTGCGGCTTGCGTAGCGGGCGTCGCGGGCCGCCTTGCGCTCCACTTCGAGCCTCGCGTCGTTTTCTTCCTTCTCGACCGCCGCGCGTTCCTCCTGGGCCGCCGTCTCGATGGCCTGGGCTTCCTGCTCGGCCGCGAGGCGGGCGCTGTCGGCGCGGCGCTGTTCCTCGCGCTCCGCCAGGCGGGTCTCCCGCGCGGCGCTGACCGCCGCCCGCGCCGCCCGGCGCTCGGCCACCGCCGGATCGTCCGGTCCCGGCTGCTTGCGGAACTTGGCCGCCATGGCCTGTTTTGCGTCTCTGGCGGCGCTCAGCCGCTCACCGAAATCTTTATCTTTCATTCCACTCATAAGCCTGATTTGTCCGCCCGCTTAGGGCGCATTACCGAACGCGCTTGATGCTGGTGATGTTGCCTTCGGGCAGCGCGCCCTTTTCCTGCTGGGCCCGCGCGATCACGCCGACGGCCCTGTTGTCGCCCACCTTCATGGGATTGTCGATCCACAGATAGGCCGTGCGGTCATCGTCGTAGTTCACTGCGAAGACCACTGACTTTGCAGGAGTGCTTTTTCGGAACATGCTCATCGTACCCTCGCCAGGTTGACCATCGCTCGATGGTGTTGCTCAAACGAAAGCCGCCCCCTTGCAGGAGCGGCCTCCATGTGGGGCGCCCGAATCCGTGCGCCCGCTCATCGTCAGGCTGTCTCGATGTTGTTCACGGCGATCTTGCCGGAGCGGCGATCCTCGGCCGTGTCGAAGGAAACCTTCTGGCCTTCCGCGAGGCCGCGCATGCCGGCGCGCTCGAGAGCGGTGGCGTGGACGAACACGTCCTTGCCGCCGTCGTCCGGTTGAATGAAGCCGAAGCCCTTCATGTCGTTGTAGAATTTCACAGTACCCATAACCATTGGGGAAGACCTTTCATCGTTTCAGAATGCACGTGCGCGCTTCCCCGCAACGAAGCAGGGCTGCGCATTGTCGATTTTTGGAGAAAGTCGGAGCGTGCGCCTGAAAGCGAAACGGACCATTCGTCGGCCAAAGTCGATAATGGAATATAGGATAAATCGGACGTATTTTCAAGCGAGAACTCTGGAATGCTTCCCCGTACAAGGGTTTCGGCTTGCCCCGGCCACGATTTCGGTGTTCAATTTGAACAACTTGTCCTTCCAGATCATCCAAGAACCTTATCGGCTGCTCGCAGGCCTGTTTCCTCCCCGTCGGGAGGGCTCGGCCGGCAGGGCTCCTTCGGAGAATCATTCATGAGAGTTGTTGCGCTTGCGGCCATGCTGGGCCTGCTCTGTCTTCCGGGGGCCGGGCACGCCCAGAACAAGGCTGCGGCCAATCCCGAGGCCGCGAAGGTTCAGGCAAAGCCCGTGACCGTGGAGCAGTCCGCCGAGATGGCCAAGGCCGCCCGCGACAAGTCCGAGGCCCTGGAGCGGGCCCGGGACCGGCGGGTGAGGCAGATCTCGAAGGGCATCTGCACCGGGTGCTGAACCGGGTGCCGACGCGGCGGCTTCGAGGGCCGGTTTCCCCTATCTGCCGCTCCGGCCCTTGCAGGGAGGCGGAAAGACCCCACCTCTCCCCATATCGCCGGCACGCGAATCTTGGCGTCGGCGGCTGAGAGACATGAGCGCTCCCGCCTTGTGACAGCGGAGCGCCTCGTGACCCCAAACCTTTCCCCTTCGTCGCATCCGTCCCATGGATCGCGCCCCTGTCCGCCGGCGTTGGGGCGGGGCATCCAGAACCACCTGGGCCTGCAATTGCGCCTGGCGCATGAGGGCCTCGGTCCCTGGCCGACGCCCGAGCCGATCCTCGTCCTGGCGGCCCGGCTGGACCATCTGCTGATCGTCCGGGACGCGGCGCAGCTCGGCGAGTTCCAGGACGGAATCCTGGAGGCGCGCCCCAACCTGCGCCGGTTCGCCCTGTCGCTCACGAAAAATCCGGATCGGGCCGAC
>DATHAU010000306.1:0-3149 GCA_035296545.1 Microvirga sp. | reverse complement strand
AGCACGAGGTGGTTGTTGGCGTCCCACAGGACGAAGGCCTCGGAGATGGCCTCGATGGCGTCGTGCAGGCGGGCGTCGGCCTTGGCGGTCTTTTCCTCCAGGCCGCGCTGCTCGGTCACGTCGACGGCGATGCCGACCAGGTGGCTTGCCGCATCGTCCGGGTCGTTCATCAGCTCGGCGCGGGCGCGCAGCCACACCCAGTCGCCTCCGGCGCTGCGGATGCGGAATTCATAGTCCACAAGGGAGGTGCTGGCGGAGGCGAGCTGTTCGGCGAGCGTATAGAGATCCTGATCCTCCGGGTGGATCATGGTGTTCACTTCCCCGAAGGACAGGAACTCGTCCTGGCGCTCGTAGCCGAGAAGCTCGTACATGGAGTCGGACCAGTAGATGCGTCCGCGCCCGATATCCCAGTCCCACAGGCCGCAGCGCCCGCGGTTGAGCGCCGAGTCGATCCGGTCGCGCACCTTCTCGCACACCTCGTCGGCGGCCCGGGCGCGGTTTGCCTGCATGACGTAGGCGATGCCGATGCCCAGCAGTACCATGATCGTCGCGCCGAGCAGGGACACATGGCCGATGGTGCGCGTCCACCAGCCGGCGAGAACGTGCGGCAGGGGCTGCACCACGGCAATCTGGCCCGATGACGCGTGCAGGGAGCGCACCGTGGCGATCCCCTCGTGGCCGTCGGGCATCCTGATGGTCATCACGCCGGCCCGGTCGGCGAACAGCGCGAGAGGCTGCGCGTCGCCGAGCACGTCGTCGAGGGTGCGGGGCGCCGTCTCGGCTGGCGGGTGGACAGCCAGAACGGCGCCCTTCTGGTCGATCAGGAGAAGGGTGCGGTTCTGCGCCAGAGCGCCGGCCGGCATGCTCTTCGCCAGTTCGTTGAGCTGAGCGGCGGCCTGCTCCTGGTCGACGGGAGCCGACCGGCCGGTGAATTTCGCAGCCGACAGGGAAGCCACGATGTCGATGTCGTTGATGGCGTCGAGAACGGTTTCGTTGCGCCCGTCGCGCACCTGGATCCATGCGCTGACGGCGAGCGTGACGAGAAAGAGGAGGAGAACGGCCGGAACAGCCAGCCTGAGCAGAGGCTCGTATTGCTCAAGTCGTCGATAGGTCGGGTTCGCGTCAGTTCGCGTCACCCCTAGAATCGTACCCGCACGTGCGGGTACGCACGCGGTCACCGCCCCCGCCATGCGATGCTCCCTCCGGAACCATTTGCGTCCTGCTTCGGAAGGACGTGCCGCATCTCTCCGAATCACTAACAATAGAATCACGGGAAGGTGATTTGTCTAGCTATGCGGCCTCTTCGGTTAATAAAAAATTTCCTCGTTCCGGCCCGCCTGGGGATTTCTTGGATAACCGGAAAATACAAACAAGAACAGCAGGTTGCGCCGTTTCAGCTTTCTTCAATGGATCGATTCACGATGTCCGCTACATCGCGGGAAAGGCTCGGCTTTCCGGCAATCGTCAGCAATGTTTGCCGGGCCTTCGAACGGCGGTCTTGATTCATCATCCGCCATGTGCCGAAGGCGGTGAGGAGGCGCGCCGCGAGCTGCGGATTCGCCTCGTCGAGCCGCAGCACGATCTGTGCCAGGAACTCGTAGCCTGCGCCATCGGCGCGATTGAACTGCACCTGGTTGAGCATGGCGAAACTGCCGATCAGCGCGCGCACCCGGTTGGGGTTGCCCATGGAGAAGGCGGGATGCCCCATGAGTCGCTTCACCCGCTCAAGGGCGCTCTCCTCGGGGATGGCCGCCTGGAGCGTGAACCACTTGTCGAGCACGAGGGGCTCGTCGTGATAGCGCTCCTCGAACGCGGCGATCGCCCTTTCGCGCGCTTCTCCCGGCAAGTGCATCAGCACGCCCAGGGACGCCAGGCGGTCCGTCATGTTGCTTGCCTTGTCGAACTGCTCGAGGGCGAGCCTCTCGCCAAGCTCCGGGTCGGCCGCCGCGAGAAGGTCGAGGGATGCGTTGCTCAGGGCGCGTCGCCCCGCGCTTGCGGCATCGGGGCTGTAGGCGCCCGCATCCGCGAGGGCCTTGTGGAAGCGCTGCAGGCGTTCCCGGCAATCCCGGCCGATGCGCCGGCGCAATTCGCGCCGGGCGCGGTGGATGGCGTCGGGATCCACGTCCGCGCCGATCTCCTGCGCGATATCGGCTTCGCTGGGAAGCGCCAGGACGAGAGCCGCAAAGGCCGGATCGCTCAGGGCATCCGCATCCATGAAGGCGGCGAGCGCAGCCGAAAGGGAGTCGATCTCCCGTTCGTCCGCTGCCGCACCCGTCGAAAGATTCACCAGAAGTCGCATGGCCGCGGTCTGGGCCGCCTGCCAGCGGTTGAACGCATCCGCGTCGTGCCGCAGGAGGACGAGCAGCTCCTCGCTCGAAAGGTCGAGGGATGTCTTCACGGGCGCCGAGAAGGCGCGAAAGAGCGAAGGTACGGGAGGCGAGGCCACCTCCGTGAAGGTGATGCTGTCGGCTTGCTTGTCGAGGATGAAAACGCCGTTCGCGTTCACCCGGTCGCACGCCGCGTCGAGGCGGCTTCCGTCGCGGGCCACGAGTCCCAGCGCAACCGGGATCACCATGGGCTCCTTCGTCGGCTGTCCCGGGGTCGGCGGCGTACTCTGGGAGAAGTCGAGCCGGTAGGTTTGCGCCGCCCCGTCGTAATGTCCCGCAACCGTCACGCGCGGCGTTCCCGCCTGCTCGTACCAGCGGGAGAAATGGGCAAGATCGCGGCCCGTCACATCTGCGAAGGCCTTCAGGAAATCCTCCACCGTGGCGGCGGTGCCGTCGCAGCGCTCGAAATAGAGGTCCATGCCGCGGCGGAAATCATCCTCGCCGATGATCGTCTTGAGCATCCGCACGATCTCCGCGCCTTTCTCGTAGACGGTGGCCGTGTAGAAGTTGTTGATCTCCCGGTATTGCGTCGGCCGCACCGGATGGGCGAGGGGCCCTGAATCCTCCAGGAACTGCCGCGCCCGCAGGGTCTTCACCTCGGCGATGCGGTGCACGGGCCGCGAACGCTCGTCGGAGGAAAACTCCTGGTCGCGGAAGACCGTCAGGCCTTCCTTGAGGCAGAGCTGGAACCAGTCGCGGCAGGTGACCCGGTTGCCGGACCAGTTGTGGAAATATTCATGGGCGATGATCGCCTCGATGTTG
>DATHAU010000305.1:0-5642 GCA_035296545.1 Microvirga sp. | reverse complement strand
GGTCTCGTCCAAGTATCGCGCCAGGAAGCCGGCCCCGCGGGGTCCGGTCAAGGAAACGGCCGCGCCCGTCTCCTGATCGGCGCAACCGCAGGTCCGTTCCAATCGAAAAGCCCCGGTCGCGGCCGGGGCTTTTTCCATGCGGTCAACTTACTCCGCCGGATGGGCCGGGGGGTGGTGAGCCGCGGGAGCGGGCAGGTCCTCCCCGTGCGGGCGCTGTCCCGTCTGTGCCCGCAGCCGGTCGAGCATCTCGCCCACGTAGGTGGCGGGCTTGGTGTAGCCGCCGATGAGCAGATAGATCGCCGGCACCACGAGCATGGTCAGCAGGGTGGAGAGGGTCACGCCGCCGACGATCACCGAGCCGATGGCGCTGCGGGATTCCGCGCCCGCGCCCGTGGACCAGGCCAGGGGGATCGCGCCGCCGATCATGGCGATGGAGGTCATCAGGATCGGCCGCAGGCGCAGCACGGAGGCCTCGATCACCGCGTCGCGCACGGAATACCCGCGCTCGCGCAGCTGGTTGGAGAACTCCACGATCAGGATGCCGTTCTTGGTCATCAGGCCGATGAGCAGGATCATGCCGATCTGGCTGTAGATGTTCAGGGACTGCCCGGTCAGCACCAGGGCCGCCAATCCGCCCGTCACCGCCAGCGGCACCGTGAGCATGATGATGAACGGGTTGATCCAGCTCTCGAACTGGGCCGCCAGCACCAGGAACACCACCAGCAGCGCCATGGCGAAGGTGACGTAGATGGCGCTCGACGAATCCTTGAAGTCGCGGGACTGGCCCGAATAGCCGATCCGCGCCTCGGCCGGCAGGTTCTCGCGCACGATCTGCTCGAGGGTCTCCAGGCCCTGGCCGATGGACACGCCCGGCGCGAGGCCGGACTGGATGGTGATCGAGCGCAGGCGGTCGAAGCGGTTGAGCGCCTGGGGCGCGGCCGATTCCGTAAGGCTCACGAAGGACGAGAGCGCCACGAGCTCGCCGTTGGTCGCGCGGATGAAGGTGTTGGTGAGGTCGTTGGGGGTCGCCCGGTCCTCGGCCCGCGCCCGGATGATCACCGGGTACTCGTCGCCCCGGCTGACGAAGGTGGAGACCTCGCGCTCGCCGAACATGAGCTCGAGGGTGCGGCCGATGTCCTCCACCGAGACCCCGAGGTCGGCCGCGCGCTGGCGGTCGATCTGCACGCGGATGTCGGGCTGCGACTCGCGGTAGTTGGAGTCGATGTTCACGAACTGGCCGGTCTCCTGCGCCTTCTGCATGACCGTGTCGCGCCAGCCGCGCAGGGTATCGTAATCCGGCCCGCCGAGGACGAACTGGATCGGCTGGCCGAAGCCGCCCGCGCCGCCGAAGGAGGGCGGGTTGATCACCGAGGAGCGCGCGCCCGGGAAGGCTCCCACCTTGGGCAGGAGCTGCTGCACCACGGCCTGCTGGGAGACGGTGCGCTGCTCCCAGGGAACGAGGCGCACGATCACGATGCCTTCGTTGACCGGGGAGGGGCGGGCAAAGCCCGGCGCCACCTGGCTCAGCATGGACGAGACCACGCCCTGCTCCTGGAGCGGCATGATCGCCTGCTCCACTTCCTTCACCCGGTCGCGGGTGTATTCGAGGCTTGCGCCCTCGGGCGCCTGGATGCGCACGATGATGGCGCCCCGGTCCTCCAGGGTGGAGAACTCCCGCGGCAGGCTCTGGAACAGGCCGTAGGCCGAGAGCGACACCACCGCGCCCAGGAACAGGATGATGACCGGCGCGCGCAGGGCCCGCGAGAGCAGCCAGCGGTAGCCGTTGTTCATGCCCTCGAACAGGGGCTCGGTCATGCGCTGGATGCGACCGTGGGCGGGCACCATGAGCTTGGAGCACAGCATGGGCGTGAGCGTGCGCGCCACCACGCCGGAGAAGAAGATGGCGGCCGCCAGCGTGATGGCGAATTCCCGGAACAGCTTGCCCGTGTTGCCGGTCATGAAGGCCAGCGGCACGAACACGGCCATGAGGGTCGCCGTGGTGGCGATCACCGCAAAGCCGATCTCCCGCGCGCCGTCGAAGGAGGCGAGGAGCGGCGGCTGGCCGTCCTCGATGCGCCGGTGGACGTTCTCGATCTCCACGATGGCGTCGTCCACCACGATGCCGATGGCGAGCACGATGGCCAGCAGCGTCAGCACGTTGATGGTCGCGCCGAAGAAGGCCATCACCATGAAGGCCGCCGTGATCGACACGGGAATCGCCACCATGGCCACGATGGTCGAGCGCCAGTCGCGCAGGAACAGCAGGATCACCAGGATCACGAGCACCAGGCCCTCCACGAGGGTTTTCAGAACCCCGTTGATGGAGGCGCGGATGAACTGGCTCTCGTCGTAGAGGATCTCCGCCACGGTGCCCGGCGGCAGGGACGCGTTCAGGCCCTCCAGCTCCGCGCGCACCGCGTCCGCCACCGACAGGGTGTTGGCGGTGGACTGGCGCACGATGCCCATGCCGATGGCGGTCTGGCCGGACTGGTAGAACTCGAAGCGGGTGTCCTCGGCTCCGACCTCGACCCGGGCGACCTCGCCGAGGCGCACCAGATAGCCGTTCTTGTTGGAGACGATCACCTGCTGGAACTGCTCGGGGGTGGCGAGGCGGGAATCGGTCTTGACGGTGAATTCCCGCTGGGCGGATTCGATGCGCCCGCCCGGCAGCTCCACGTTCTGCCGCTTCACGGCGGTCTCCAGGTCCTGCACGGTGAGGCCGCGGGCGGCGAGGGCCGGCCGGTCGACCCAGATCCGCATGGCGTAGCGCCGCTCGCCGCTCAGGTTCACGTTGGCGACGCCCGGCACCGTGGAGAGGCGGTCCACGTAGACGCGCCGCAGGTAGTCGCTGAGCTCGAGGGAATCGAGGCTGGTGGAGGTGACGCCGATCCACATGATGGCCTGGGCGTTGGCGTCCACCTTGCGCACCACCGGGGTCTCGGCCCCTTCGGGCAGGCGGCCGACCACGCGGGAGACCGCGTCGCGCACGTCGGACGTGGCGCCTTCCGGGTTGCGGCTGACGTCGAACTCGATGGACACGGACGAGCGGTCGTTCTGGCTCTGCGAGTTCACCTGGCGGATGCCCTCGATGCCCGCCACCGCGCCTTCGATCACCTCCGTGACCCGGCTCTCGATCACCTCGTTCGACGCGCCGCGATAGACCGTGGACACGGACACCACGGGCCGGTCCACGTTCGGGTATTCCCGCACGGGAAGGTTCATCAGCGACGCAAGGCCGCCCACGATCAGCAGCAGGCTGACCACGACGGCGAAGACGGGACGACGGATGAAGAGGTCGGAAACCTGCATGGTTCTATTCGATCCCGGTGTGGGCGAAAAACGCTACGCGGCTCTCCTCCCCATAAGGGGGAAGGGATTTGGGAGCGTCCTCTGAGCGGAACATCTCACTTCCGCTCCGCGGCCTGGGCGCTGCCCACGGCCTGCGGCACGTTGAGGGAGCTGCGGGAGGGCTGCGCCCGGTTAGCCGCCGGAACCGGCTGCTGGGCCGCGGGCTGCGGCGCGGGGCCGGAGCCCACGGGGCGGGCGATCACCTCGGCGCCGGGGCGCACGCGCTGCACCCCCAGCACCACGATGGTCTCGCCGGCCTTCAGGCCTTCCAGAACCTCGACCTTGCCGCCCTGGCGCTGGCCGATCCTGATGACGCGGCGCTCCACCTTGTTGTCCTTCACCGGATACACCACCTGGCGCAGGCCCTCGCTGACGATGGCCTCCTCCGGCACCACGACCGCGTCGTCCCTGGCGGTGACCTCGAGGGACACGGACAGGAACATGCCGGGCTTGAGCGCCTCGTCGGGATTGTCGAAATCGGCGGTCAGGCGCGCCGTGCGGGTGGTCTGCTCCACGCGGGTGTCGATCGTCGCCACCATGCCCTTGAAGACCCGGCCCTGATAGGCCGCCGAGGTGGCGTTGACCGTCTGGCCGGGCTTGAGGCGGCCCAGGAGGTTCTCCGGCATGGCGAAGTCGAGGCGCACCCGGGAGAGATCGTCGAGGGTGGTGATCCGGGTGCCCGGCGCCACATAGGCGCCCAGCGACACCGAGCGGCTGCCGACCCGGCCGTTGAAGGGCGCGCGGATCGTCAGCTCCTCCAGCCGCGCCTCGGCGCCCTTGCGCTGCGCCTGGGCGGAGGCGATGGAGCCTTCGAGCGACTTCAACTGCGCCGTCAGGTCCTCGACCTGGGCGCTGGTGCCCGCGCCGGTGCGGCTGAGGGCCTGGGCCCGTTCGAGCTTGATGGAGACTTCGTTGCGAAGGGCGATGGCCCGGTTGGCCTCGGCGGCGGTCTGGTCGATCTCGGCCCGGCGCTCGGCGGCGTCGAACTGGATCAGCGTGTCGCCGGCCTTGACCTTCTGGCCTTCCTGGAAGCCGATCTCGTTGACGATGCCGGCCACTTTCGCCGTCACGGTGATCGACTCGAAGGCGCGCACCGTGCCGACCGACTCGCGCACCTCCACGATCCGCCCGGTCTTGACCGCATCGACCTCGACGTTGGCCGGGCCCTGCGGGCCTCCGCGCCCGCCGCGTCCCCCGGGAGCGGCAGCCTGTCCGGCAGGCTTGGACACATAGGCGCCGATCACGGGCAGGCCGGCGAGATGGCCGCCCTGATAGGCATACCAGCCGCCGAAGCCTGCTGCCCCCAGCACGGCGATGACGGCAAGTTGACCGGACACACGCATTCTCGCTCCTCAGTCGGTCTTGATCGGTCTCACGTATCGGGATTGTCGAAGTACATATAACGCCTTGGCCGGAGAACGTCCCCGGGGAAACACGATGTTTTGTATTACGATTTCGTAATCTCGAAAACGCAGGCGGGCCAAACCTGCCTTGACCACAGCCCGCGCCTCCGTCATACCGGCTGGCGGGACACCTCTCCCCACCGAGAGGCGCCCATCTGTAAGGATGGACTCAATGACAAACCTGCCCGCCGCGCGCCCCCGCGCGCCTTTCTTCTCGTCCGGCCCCTGCGCCAAGCGCCCCGGATGGTCCCTGCAAAACCTGAAAACCGATAGCCTCGGCCGTTCGCACCGGGCCAAGCCCGGCAAGGCGCGCCTGAAGCTCGCCATCGACCTGACCCGCGAGGTTCTGGAGGTGCCGGCCGGCTACCGCATCGGCATCGTGCCCGCCTCCGACACCGGCGCGGTGGAGATGGCCCTGTGGTCGATGCTGGGCGCCAGGCCCGTGGACATGCTCGCCTGGGAAAGTTTCGGCGAGGGCTGGGTCACGGACGTGGTCAAGCAGCTCAAGCTCCCCGACGCCCGGGTGATCGGCGCGCCCTACGGCGAGCTTCCCGACCTATCGCAGGTCGATACCAGGACCCGCGACGTGGTCTTCACCTGGAACGGCACCACCTCCGGCGTGCGCGTGCCGAATGCCGACTGGATCGCTGCGGACCGGGAAGGCTTGACCATCTGCGACGCCACCTCGGCGGCCTTCGCGCAGCGGCTCGACTTCGCCAAGCTCGACGTGATCACCTTCTCCTGGCAGAAGGTTCTGGGCGGCGAGGCGGCCCACGGGATGCTGGTCCTGTCGCCCCGCGCGGTCGAGCGGCTCGAAACCTACAAGCCCGCCTGGCCTCTCCCGAAGATCTTCCGCATGACCAAGGGCGGCAAGCTCATCGAGGGCATCTT
>DATHAU010000304.1:0-2847 GCA_035296545.1 Microvirga sp. | reverse complement strand
ATAACTGACGCCGCCCACGATGGCTGAGAACAGCGCCTGCACTCGTAAGCCGACGGGCATGCTGCTATGAAATGTGACCGTAGCCATCCTGCGCTTCCCGGCAAATCTCGAAGCGCCAAGTCCATGAGACGCAGCGTGCTGCAAGCTCAGGACTCGGCGTTTTCCGGGACATTGATACCGGCTTCTGCCCACGACAGAGGCGCAACTTCGGATAATACTCCTAAATGCTTGGCCTCAGGCTCAACAACACGAAAGCCTTACTCAGGGATAAGGCCACTTGAATGCATGATGGAAGGTAATCCGGCGAAGTTGGACCAAGCTGATTGAAAGAGTCGACCTGTAACGGGGGAGCCCGTGATCCCGAAGAGGCTCAGGTCCGATACATTCCAACTGATCAGCTTGGCGAAGCGCATTCGAAGCGGTTCACCGGCGCAGGATCCTGCGAGAGCGTGGGTGATCGGGACCGCTCAGGCGAGCTCGATGGCCCCGACTTCGCGACCCTTGCGCCCGTCCACGATCGCGACGCGAACCGCCTGCCCCGGCTCCAGGCGGGTGAGGCCGGCCCGCTCCAGGGCCGAGACGTGAACGAACAGGTCCTTGCTCGCGCCGCCCACCGCAATGAACCCGAACCCCTTCACCTCGTCGTACCACTTGACCGTGCCCATCGTGTCCGGCGAGGCGACCGGCGAACCGCCCGGGCGGGCGCGGCCGGAGGCCCCCTCCGGCGCGCGCGGGCCACGCCGCGGCGGCTCCGGCTCTGCCGTGCTGGTGTCGACACGAACGATCTCGTTGACCTGCGGGCCCTTCTGGCCCGGGCCCACCTGGATCGTCAGGGTTGTGCCCGATGGCAGATTGCTGTGGCCAGCCGCTTCAACCTGCCGGATGTGCAGGAAAGCCTCGCCCGAGCCGTCCGTCAGCTCGACAAAGCCAAACCCCTTTTCGGGATTGAACCACTTCACCCGAGCTTCGGCCTCACGGCCGGTGGATGCTCTTGGAGCTTGCGGGCTCGTCAGTCGGTCAAAGGACGGTTGCGGAGCGTAATCGCCCCAGTGGTCATCGGATTGAGCGCCGGACTGGCGCTGGCGGCTGCGGTGCTCGTTACCCCGGCCCATTGATCGTGCCTTCTGCCGTTTGTGGTTCATTCGCTGCAGCGAACCGTAACGTTACAGTCGGCGAAGAGCAAGATGAGAGCGGGACCGGATGTCGTCTCAGATGAGGTATCCGGACGTCTACGGGGCCGTCCCGCCTCGCGACTTCATCGATGAGGGGCCTTTGACGCCGCTCATTTGCGAAGTTGGAGAACGAAATGCGTGCCACGGACTTAAACTATGTTAAGGTCTGGTCTCGCCAGGAGAGCGGAAGCCCCCTTCCCGCCGGCGAGCCCCAAACATAGGATAGGACACCGTTTTGCAGGTATTGGTGCGCGACAACAATGTCGATCAGGCGCTCAGGTTTCTCAAGAAGAAGATGCAGCGCGAGGGCATTTTCCGGGAAATGAGGCAGCGCAAGGCCTACGAGAAGCCCTCTGAACGCAAAACCCGTGAGAAGGCGGAGGCGGTCCGACGCAGCCGCAAGGCGGCTCGCAAGCAGGCCATCCGGGAGGGGCTGATCGCCGCCCCCAAGCCCAAGCCTCGTCTTGGCGGCCCGCGTCGAACGATGACAACTCCCAACACCGGTCCGCGCCCCGAGGCGACGGAGCCAAAGGCCTAGCAGGGCTCCGGAGCCGGAGCGCCGCCCGCCGGTCTGCAGGCGACGCAGCTCGGATCCCGCGCCACCGCCGGCCCTATGCTAAGCCTGAGCCTACACCACACATCAACAAAGGTCCGTAGGATCTGTCGGGGATACGAGGCACAGCGTTTGTGCCGACGAGCCCCGGGATCAGGAGACGGTCCGTCTGGAACATCCAATTCCCATGCAGCGCGTCCGCTCGAAACTGTTCGATGTCTTTCTGGCTCTCTGGACCGGGCTCTTCACACCTGCCTTGGCCGTCCTGTGGCTGTGCGGCTCCCCTGAACGCAGCGTCCGCCTGGCATCGCGGCTGTGGGCGCGCGGCGTCCTCCTCGGCTTGAAATGGCTCGTCGGCCTGACCTATGCCGAGCAGGGACAGCATAACATTCCTGAAGAGCCCTGCCTGATCATCGCCAATCACCAGTCGACCTGGGAGACCCTGGCTTTCCTGGCGCTTTTTCCGGATGTGGCCATTGTCGCCAAGCAGGAACTGCTGACGATTCCGGTCTTCTCGTGGTTCCTGCGCAAGTCGCCGATGATCCTGATCGACCGGGAGAGCGGCTCGAAAGCAGTTCGGAAGATGGTTGACGAAAGCCGGGCTGCGCTTGCCGGCGGCCGGTCCGTGCTGATCTTTCCGGAGGGAACCAGAAAGGGTGTCTCAGAGCCCATCGCATTCAAGCGGGGCGTTGAACTGCTGTACGCCAAGCTCGACCGGGTGGTTCTCCCGGTGGCCCTGAATTCGGGTCACTTCTGGGGGCCCGATCGACCCTTCAAGCGGAGCGGGATCATCTCGGTCTCCTACTTGGATCCGATCCCGCCAGGTCTTCCCGGCAACGAATTCACCCGCAGGGTGGAGCAGCTTCTCGAGGTGGAGAGGAAGCGATCATGGCCGCAGGCAGCCTGAGGCCGGCCTGTCGGCCGGCAAAAGGGCGCTTGATCGGCTCCGCGACCGAACCCTCAATTGGGGCCTTGACCCGTGCGCCGGACAAGGCACGATGGTCCTGCGGAAGCGCACCTGACGGGATACAGAGGATTGACAATGGCGACTGGCACAGTGAAGTGGTACAATGAAACGAAGGGCTACGGCTTCATTCAGCCGGACAACGGCGGCAAGGATGT
>DATHAU010000303.1:0-11060 GCA_035296545.1 Microvirga sp. | reverse complement strand
ACGACCTGAGAACCTGATCGCGCCGCGCGTCCTTCCGGGGATCGTGGGAGCGGTCGTCGAGTTCGACGATGGCCAGCACTTCCATGTCCCGGGCGATCACCCAGTCCACGCGGGTGTTGGAAACGGCCCGGAAGGCGAGCCAGAAGGCCCGCGTGCCCGTCTTCGCGTCCGGACGCACGAGGGCGAGAATCGGCACCTGGGGCCAGATCTGGCAGTCGGGACAGGCGGCCGCAAGCCGCCCGTAGAACTCACGCTCGTTGGCCGTCATGACCGGCTGACGCCGGTAGCGCGGCCTGCGGGACCGGAGGACCAGGACCAGCATCAGGACGAGCAGCAGTCCCCCTGCCGCCCAAAACCAAGGGATCCCGCCCGTCACGGAAGAGCATCGATCACGGGGTTGCGACCATGCCGGCGGTGAATGATGGAACGTGCGCGCGCCACGGCGTCGGTCGGATCATGGCAGGGGCCTCAATCGGGCCTGCGGTCGGGCGGCGTCCCGTTCCTGGCCGTGCCATCGTGACCCGGGGGCGCGCCCGCACGGTCGGAATGCTCGGCCGAGACGGGATCGCTCGCCGGAAAGCTGTCCTCGAGGGCTTCGTCAAGCTGCGCCTCCCTCCTGCCGTCCTGGTCGGACGAGGTCCTCTCCTCGGACTTTGCGTCATCATTCTCACGGCGACGGCTCATGGGGGCTCCTGGCGGCCTGTTCGGACGGCCTGAACCGGCCGAGGCGATGCACCGGGGCCCGATCGTAGAACCCGACGCGGACCAGCGCAATTCGCCCCGCGGATGCCCCTGCCGCGCCCGATGGGGTCGAGAACGCGAAAACTTGTTCAAATTCATCGACAAGGGTGAAACCAAGGAACCCTGTTCCGCGTCTTCTTATTGTCTAGCTGGACATGTCTCGGAGGAAGCAAGATGGACTTCAATCGCCGCGCTCTTCTGCTTGGGATCTCGGCGACCGCTGTCGCTTCCGCTTTTCCGGGCAGCCGAAGCCTTGCCCAGTTCTCCGGACCCGCGTCGGTCTATCAGAGCCTCTACGCCCCGGTGGACGACCTGTACCCGGTTCCGGGGGTCGACCTGTCCAGGATCAATCCGGCCTATCTGCGAAGGGTGGTCCCCTACGACACGGCGGAGGCGCCGGGCACGATCATCGTCGATCCTCAGGCGCGCTATCTCTATCTCGTTCAAGGCGACGGCACGGCCCTGCGCTACGGCGTGGGCGTCGGGCGCTCGGGCTTCAGCTGGTCCGGAAGCGCCACCGTCAAGGACAAGCAGGAATGGCCGGACTGGTATCCGCCCAAGGAGATGTTCGACCGGCAGCCGGAACTCATGGAGCAGATGGGCGAACTGCCGGGCGGCCCCGGCATGGCCGGAGGCCCGGGCAATCCCCTCGGAGCCCGCGCCCTTTACCTCTGGCAGGGCAACAAGGACACCCTCTACCGCATCCACGGCACCTTCGAACCCTGGACCATCGGCACGAGCGTCTCGTCCGGCTGCATCCGCATGATCAACCAGGACGTGATGGATCTCTACAACCGCATCCCGGTGGGCACGAAGGTGGTGGTTCTGGGCTCCTCGCGGCAGAAGCGCAACAGGACGGCCTCCCGCGCCTGAGCGCAGCGCCCGGGCTGGACAGGTAACACATTATATACCAACTTTCGCCATGGTTCGCCTTCACACGTCTGCCTGGGACGCGGGACATAAGGAACCATGCGGGGGATCAACGGCCGATCCGAACGGATCTCTGGCGGACGAAAGGCAGGGCCTGCGCTTGGCGCCTGCTCGTCGGCGGTTCGCAGAAGAATCCTCAAGGCGGCCTCATTCGTCGCTGCCGGAGCCGCCGTTCTCATGGGCGGGACGGGCGGAACCCAGGACGCCGCCGCCAACGGCGACACCCGCAGCCTGTCGTTCTTCCACACCCACACCCGGGAAAGCACGACCATCACGTTCCGGCGCAACGGCCGGTATGACGGCGAGGCGCTGACCCAGCTCAACTGGTTCCTGCGCGACTGGCGGGTGAACGAGCCCGCCAAGATGGACCCGCGCCTGTTCGACATCCTCTGGGAGGTCTACCGCGAGTCCGGCTCCAGCCAGCCCATCAACATCGTCTCGGCCTACCGCTCTCCCGAGACCAACAGCGCCCTGCGACGCCGGTCCAAGGCGGTGTCCGAGCACAGCCAGCACATGCTGGGCAAGGCCATGGACATCCGGCTGCCCGACGTGAGCACCGAGCGCCTGCGCGAGATCGCCATGCGCCTGCAATATGGCGGCGTCGGCTATTACGGCTCCTCGGCCTTCGTTCACCTGGATACCGGCAGCGTGCGGGCCTGGCCGCGCATGTCGCAGGAGCAGCTTGCGCGCCTCTTCCCGGATGGGAAGACCCTTCATCTGCCCTCCAACGGAAAGCCGCTCCAGGGCTACGAAGTGGCCAAGGCCGAAGTCCTGTCCCGGAACGCCGGTCTCTCGACGCAGGCCTCCCTCGGCGGCGGTCCGTCCATCGGCAGCCTGATGGCGAGCCTGTTCGGAGGCAAGGGTACGCCTCCCCCTCCGGCCGCCGAGCCGGGCCCCGCGGCCCCGGAGCCTGCAACCACCCCGGCCCCGGCTTCGCCGGAGAGCGCGAGGCCCATCGCGGCGCCTTTGCCGCCGCGACGCCCGCAGGTGCTCCTGGCGTCGGCGGACAGCAGCCTGGTTGCGCCTGAACCGCCGCCTCTCACGACCGCAAACCTCCCGGCGACCGGCATGGCCGACAGGCCTGCGTCCATTCTGGGATATGACGAAAAGGCCGCGGTGCGGGCGCTCTTCGACCCGAGAACCGCCTTCCTGGACCTGGGTTTCTCAGCCCAGGGCAGAGACGACCTGAGCGCCGGAGGGTTTTCGGGCCCTGCCGTCAAGCCCCTGCCGGTGCTGAGGCAGGCCATCGTGGGCCTTCAGGAGGCCGGCGGGACGCCGAACCCTGACGGAAGGCGTCAGCTGACCGAGGCGAAGATGACGAGCCCCACCACCGCGAGCGCCAGCAGGCCGGCCCCCGCCACGATCCAGTGAATGGCGCGGCTCGGGCCCGCCTCCGGCTTGGCGGGCATCTGAAGCGGCGGCACTCCAGCCTGCAAGGGCACCTCCGCCTGCAGGGAGACGGCTTTCGGCTTGGGGCGCGGCTTCGGGGCCGGGCGCGGGAAGGGAATGATCTCCGCACCCACCGTTGCAGGCGATGCGGATCTGGGAGCCGGCGACAGAAGGCTCTCTTCAAGCTCCACCGGGACGCCGCTCTCCTCCAGGTGCACCACGATGAGGGCGATCTCCTCCGGGCTCATGGATTCGATGGGCAGGCTCGCCCGGAGATCCTCCGTGGTGAGCTGTCCCTGCCTGCGCCCGAGAGTGATCAGGCGATCCAAGGTGTTCCTGTCAAGCGCCTGCTGCATGGGGCATCCATGGTAAGAGAGGTCGAGAGACAAAGCAGCCCGGGCCGCCTTGCATGTCCGTTACTCATTAACGCGCCAAGCTCCCAAGGCGTTGCACCCTGAAGCGCCGCATCTGGAATTTTTAGGCCTCTTTGAGGGTCAATTCTTCGTGGCGCTGGAGGCTTCCTGGAGAGCCTCCTTCTCGCGTCTCACCTGTTCGGACAACTGCTCGGCGATGGCCACGAGCTTGGTTGCGGTGAAATCCTTGCCATGGACCTCCACGTGCCCGGCAAGCCCCACGGTCAGCATGGATTCGAACACCGTCTCGGCCGGTATTCCTCCCCGGATCAGATCGATGGCGACCTTCTGCCACTGGTCGGACAGCTGCTCTCGTATAGCGGAATGATCGTTGTTCATGACCCCATCCATACACGATCCGCCCTGGGCTGTCCTGCGGCATCGCCCTTTTCGACGCAGCCGCGCGGGCGGAGCGCCACTGTCACCAAGCTTACATGGAACCGTTCTAAGGCGCTTGTGGGACCGACAGATGGAGGATCGGATATGGACGAGCACAAGGCCCGCCTGCGCGCGAGCGATCTCGAGGATTCGGGCGATGCGGGGATCAACCCCACGGGGAACCCCACCATGGGCGAGGTGATCGCCACACGCTTCAACCGGCGCGATCTGCTGCGCGGTTCGCTCGCCGTCGCGGCCATCTCGGCCACGGTCGGCTCACGGGCTCTGGCGGCCAACGAGCAGCCGGCCAAGAAGACCCCGCTCGCCTCCTTCGATTTCAAGGAGATCGAGGCGGGCGTGGACCATACCCATCACGTGGCCGAGGGCTACGACGCGCAGGTGCTGCTGCGCTGGGGCGATCCCCTCTTCCCGGACGCTCCCGCCTTCGACCCCATGAGCCAGAGCGCCGAGAAGCAGGCGCGCCAGTTCGGCTACAACACGGATTTCGTGGGCTACATCCCCATCGAGGGATCGAGCGACCATGGCCTGCTGGTGGTGAACCACGAATACACCAACGAGGAGCTGATGTTCCCCGGCCTCGGCGTCCAGGACGCCAAGGACGTCAACTTCGCCAAGATGACCAAGGACCTGGTGGATATCGAGATGGCCGCCCATGGGGGCGCCGTCGTCGAGATCCGCCGCCGGAACGGCCAGTGGCAGGTGGTGAAGGACTCCAAGTACACCCGCCGCATCACGGCCGAGACCCCCATGGACATCACGGGTCCCGCCGCCGGCCACGCCCGCATGAGGACTTCGGCGGATGCGGAAGGGCGCAAGGTGCGCGGCATGGTCAACAACTGCGCCGGCGGCGTGACGCCCTGGGGCACCTGGCTGAGCTGCGAGGAGAACTTCAACGGCTATTTCTGGGGCAAGATGGCCGAGGACCATCCCGAGGCCAGGAACTACAAGCGCTACGGCATCGGCGCGCCCGCCTATGCCTGGGGCAAGTTCCACGACCGCTTCGATCTCGCCAAGGAGCCCAACGAGGCGAACCGCTTCGGCTGGGTGGTGGAGATCGATCCCTTCGACCCGAACTTTGTCCCCAAGAAGCGCACGGCGCTGGGCCGCACCAAGCACGAGGGCGCGGCGGGCATCACCAACGGCGACGGCCGCTACGTGATCTACCTCGGCGACGACGAGCGCTTCGACTACGTCTACAAGTTCGTCACCGCCGGCAAGGTCGATCCGCAGAACCGGGCCGCCAATTTCGGCCTGCTGGACGAGGGCGTCCTCTACGTGGCCAAGTACAACCCGGACGGCACGGGCGCGTGGCTTCCCATGGTCCACGGCCAGGGGCCCCTCACGGAGGCCAACGGCTTCAGGAGCCAGGCCGACGTGCTCATCGAAACCCGCCGGGCGGCGGATCTCCTGGGCGCCACCAAGATGGACCGGCCCGAGGACATCGAGGCCAACCCGGCCACCAACCGGGTCTACGTCATGCTGACCAACAACACCCGCCGCAAGGAGGACCAGGTGGACGCGGCCAACCCGCGGGCCAACAACGCCTTCGGGCACATCGTCGAGACGATGCCGGAGGGCGGCAACCATGCGGCGACGGCCTTTGCTTGGGAGGTGCTGGTGAAGTGCGGCGATCCTTCCGTCGCCTCCGTGGGCGCGACCTTCTCGTCGGAGACCACCAGGAACGGCTGGTTCGGGATGCCGGACAACTGCGCCATCGACAGCCAGGGCCGGCTCTGGATCTCCACGGACGGCAACAACGCCAAGGCCACGGGCCGGGCCGACGGCCTCTGGGCTCTCGAAACCGAGGGCGAGTTGCGCGGCACCTCCCGGCACTTCTTCCGGGTGCCCCTGGGAGCCGAGATGTGCGGCCCGTGCTTCACGCCCAACGACGAGACGCTGTTCCTTGCCGTGCAGCACCCCGGCGAATCGGAGGAAGGCGCTCCCGCGAGCTTCGAGAACCCGGCCACCCGCTGGCCGGACTTCAAGGACGGGATGCCTCCCCGCCCCTCCGTTCTCGTGGTCACCCGGCAGGGCGGCGGCAAGATCGCCTAGCGCTGAACCAGACGGGCCGGTCGAAGGACCAAAGCCCTCCCGAAACCTGGCAAAGGAGCCCTCGGGCTCCTTTGTTCGTTTCACAAGGCCGGCCCGTGCGGATGGTCTTTTCAGGAGAAGTGGCGCGGGCGACGGGGCTCGAACCCGCGACCTCCGGCGTGACAGGCCGGCACTCTAACCGACTGAGCTACGCCCGCGCATGGCCACCGCAGGATTCGGCCGACCGGGTCGGGCACGCGATGGAGGCGCGCTCGTAGCGGCGAATGAGAGGGCTGTCAATCGCGGTTCCCGTTGGCCCTCCCGGCGGGCGGCCCCCGGGAAACGCCGCCTGCCCTTTTTCCGAACTTAAAGGGGTCACACTCCTGGCCGAGTCTCCGCTCGTTGCACCCGATACGCTTTTGGAGACGACCTTGAACGATTGGACGGGGATCATTTCCGCCGGCATGGAATTCGCTCCGGCAGCGGGCATCGTCCTGCTGGCGGCGCTCGCCGCTTGGCTGTTGTGGCGCATGGCGCGGCGAGCCCTCGGCAACCGATCCCATGCCCCTCGGGACCATGTGCAGAGGGGTCGCGCCTTCGAGAGGCGCGAGCCCATTCTCGAACCCGCGACGGCGCGCAATCCGCCGCCCGCAACGGTGTCCGAGATCCTCGCCCTCAGGGCGAGCATCGACGCCCTCGCCCGCCAGGTCGCCGAGCTGTCGGGGAAGCTGGCCGCGCCCGACGAGGCGCGCCTCCATGCCGCCAACCGGCCCGCGCCGCTTGCGACAGGCCATGAGGATCAGGCCGTTTCCGTCGAACGCCCGACCCCCCGGGCGGTCAGTCTCTCGCGCTGATCGAGAAGACCTCGTAGCCTGCGCCGTTGAGGACGCGGACCATCTCCACCTCGGGCTCCCGCGATTGCGGGCGGCGGGCCAGGGAGAACACCTTCAGGGCCCGCTCCTTCGCCTTCTCCAGGGAGCTGACGCGCACCAGGATCCGGCGGACGACCCCGCCTCCGGCTTCCTCGGACGCGACGGTCTCGATGCGATAGATTTCGAACACGCTGGCGCAGCTCCATTCTTGAACGGCCTCGCGGTCAGGCCCTGACCCGCTGAAGTTTCTCGAACCGCTTGACCAGGCGGTCCCGCTTGAGCCTCGACAGGCGGTCGATCCAGAAGATCCCGTCGAGCTGATCGATCTCGTGCTGAAGGCACACGGCCAGGAGGCCCCCGGCCTCCTCCTCATGCTCCGCGCCGTCGAGCCCCCGATACGCCACCCTCACCCCGGAGGGGCGCTCGACCTCCTCCGTGACGCCGGGCATGGAGACGCTTCCCTCCGTATGCCTGATCGTGTCCGATGAGGTCCAGACGATCCTCGGGTTGATATGGATATGGGGCGCAGGGTCCCCTTCGAGCTGGATCACCACGAGGCGCTTGAGCACGCCGACATGGGGAGCCGTGATGCCGATGCCCGGCGCGGCATGCATGGTTTCCGCGAGATCCCGAGCCAGCGCCCGGATGCCTTCGTCGATGGCCGTGATCGGCTCCGCCTTCAGGCGCAGGCGGGGATCGGGAAAACGGAGGATCGGACGGGTGGCCACAGGGCCGTCTCCCTTGGCCTGGGGTGGAGGAAGCGCCTGGCGCCGTGAGAGGTGACGACATAGCAGCGGACCGGACGGGATGAAAGCGGAGCGGCGAGCCAGGGGATCGTTCCTGCGCTGCCCCAACGACCCGCCGGTCAGGCTTGTTACGCCCGTGCGGCGTTCGACCACATCGGCGCCCGGACATGCTGCTCAAGCAAACGTGATGGCGGCCAAGCCTCGGACGGGGACAAATCAAGGAACGTTGTTGAAGATGAACGCTTGATGTGATGCGGAGGCACCCCCCGCAACCCCTTGCAGCCTCCGTACACTTCGAAGCCCCGTTCGGCTTGTTTGGAACGGGGCTTTTTCGTGCGGGTTGGAGGGCCCCTTCCGTTTTTTGTGGATGGGCTCCCGTCAACGCTCGAGCAGGTCCGCGAAGGCCCGGATCCGGTTGCGGGTGTAGTCCGGCAGCCCTGCGCTGATCGAGTTTCCGGAGTTGAACGAGCTCTTGCCCATGAGCACCTGCGCCGGGATGAGGTTGCGCAGGACGGGCACGTTCTCGAATTCCTTCTTGCGCTCCAGAACATCGGTCTCGACCGCCAGCGCCATGAACACGGTTGCCACCGCTTTGGCTTTGTCCGCAGGATGCTCCTGGAGCACGGCGAGCAGCTTTCCGAACTGCATCACCTGATTCACGTCGAAGAGCGTCTGCTCCAGCACCCCGGCCACGGGGGCGTCGAGCCCGGTGAGGCGGGAGAGGCCCGCCTGGTCCGTCTCCTGCGGCGGCAGGATTCGCAGCTCGCTCTGGAACTCCATGAACTCCGAGATCTTCTTGCCGCCCTCCTCCAGCTTGTTGGCGAGGCGCACACCCACCGGCAGCTTGCCTTCGAGGGTATAGCGCGACTCGATGCACAGGCTCCCGGGGGCCTCGCACCAGCGCCGGGCGGGATGCCGGTTGTGGGCGCTGTCCGGGTCCGTGTTGGGCCGGGCCTGCTCGGCCGTGATGGGCCGGTGCTTGATGGTCGGGTCGATCTTCTCCAGGGCGTCCAGGCGGGCGATCCGGGTCAGGTCCACGGAAGCCGCCGGCTTGCCGACGAGGAAGCGCGCCTCCACCACGTAGATGTGGAGCTTCTCCGTATAGGATCTGGGGATGCCGTGCACCGAGACCCTGATGGTCGGCTCCACGTAGCCCGGAAACGGGCTCAGGAACTGCTTCTGCACGGGCCTTTCCCGCGCCCAGTCGGCGAAGCGGATCAGGCCGGTTCCCGGATCGTTGAGCTTGTCGTCGCGATGGTCGCTGAACAGGATGGCCCGCGGCTTCATCTGCGAGGGCGCAACCGCATGGACCGAGGGCACCTCCTCGATCCGGAACTCCTGCGCCGCAAGCGGTGCCGCAGGGGCGCAGAGCGCCGCAAGAGCCGCCAGAACCCGGCCCGGCCATAAGGTCGATGTCATCAGTAAACCCGTCCGTTGCCCCAGAAATAATCGGGATCGACCCGCCGGGACCGGCGGGGCGGCTCGTCCTCCCACCACCACCGGAAGCCCGGATCGGGGCGGCGCTGCGCGGGCGCGCTCTGGCGCGGCCCGTCGAACCAGCCCGGCGCCTGCGCATAGGGCCCCTCCTCGGAAGCGCCGCCGCTCGCCTCGCCGTCGCTCCAGGGGCTCGGATGGCGAAGCGCATAGGCCTCGTCCTGCGGCACGAGGCGGTACTGCGTCTCGCTGAGCTGCCCGAACAGGTTCAGGCGGAAATACTCGGTGAACCCCCTGCCCTGGGGGCTCGTGATCCGGTCGCCCGTGGCGAGGTCGATGGGAAGGGCGATGAGCTGCCTCGCCGCCTGCGGCGACGGCGGATGGAGGGGAGCCTTCGGGGCATGGTGCGTCCAGGCCGCCTCAAGGATGTTCTGGAAGATCGGAGCCGCCACCTTGGCCCCCGTCTGGCCGCGGCCGAGCGTCCGGCGCCTGCCGTCCGCATTGTCGTGGCCGACCCAGACCACCGCGGTGACGTCGTTGGTGAAGCCGGCGAACCACGCGTCGTTCTCGTTGTCGGAGGTCCCGGTCTTGCCGGCCGCGTAGGGGGCCAGCGCGCGCAGGTTGCGGGCGGTGCCCCGCTCCAGCACCCCCTGGAGCATGGTCTTGAGCTGGAAGAAGGCGGCGGGATCGGCCGAGCCCAGCCGCACCGGCGCGGCGACCTTGCGGCTGTAGACCCTGCGCCCGCCCTCCTCGATGGACTCGAAGGCGTGAGGCGTCGGCATGGCGCCCTCGTTGGCGATGGCCGCGTAGAAGGCCGCGAGATCGAGGATCTTGACCGGCTGCGCCCCGAGCACGAAGGGATAATGCGGCGTGCATTCGAGATAGAGCTGCGCCTCCATGGCAAGCTCGCACACCCGCTGGAGGCTGCGCTCCGGCCTTGGTTCGATGCCGCCGTCGAGGAGGCGCGCGGTGACGAGGTTCTTCGAGTTCTCGAGGGCCCGCCGCAAGGTGACGATCCCCGAGCGCGCGCCGTCGTAGTTCTTGGGGCTCCAGTAATCCGCCGCCCGGGCGTTCGCCTCCCCGCTCACGGGCGGCAGGGTCACGGGAGCGTCCCACACCAGGGTATTGGGCTGGAGGCCCTTGGACAGGGCGGCCAGGTAGGTGAGCGGCTTGAAGGCGGAGCCCGGCTGCCGCTGGGCCTGGGTCACCCGGTTGAGCTGGCTCAAGGGGTAGGAGAAGCCTCCCGCCATGGCGAGGATCCGGCCGGTGCGGTTTTCGAGCACCACCGCCCCGCCCTGCGCCGCCGGAGGCGCGCGCAGGTCGGCCCGGAGAGCTCCCTTGGCCTTCTGCTCGATCACCTGGACCCGCACCACGTCATGGAGCTTGAGCTCCCGCCGGGCGGCCTCCCAGGCGTTGAGGGGAAGGACGCGCCCGTCCGCGAGCCCGACCCGCAGGATGCCCGCCCCGGTCTTCTTGTCCTTCCCCTTCTCGATCACGACCGCCGCCGGCCAATGCACGTCGTAGAGGGGCAGGCGCACGGATGCGAGCGCCCGCCGCCACGTGGGCCCGGCGTCCGGCGGCGCGCCGGCCTTGTCGAGAGCCGCGATTGCCTGGGCAAGGTTGGCCTCGGGGCCCCCGAAGCGCTGCCGCCCGACGCTCAGCTCGTAGCGGGCGAGCCCCTCCTGCAGGGCGGCCTCCGTCGCCCGCTGGAGCTCGGCGTTGACGGTGGAGCGCACCGTGTAGGTGGAGCCGGTAAGGCTCTCGATATCCGCAAGGGTGCGGGCGTCGCGGCTCAGGTGGTCGACGAAATAGAACCCCGTGTTGCGCCTCGTGCGCTCGTAGGCCACGGTGGGCGGCAGGGCCGCCACCGCCTGCTGCATCTCGGCGGGCTGGATGAAGCCCTCCTCCTGCATCCGGCTCAGCACATAGGCCATGCGCTCCTGCGCCCGGACGGGCTGGGAGTCGGGATTGTAGTAGTTGGGGCCCTTGGCCAGGCCCGCGAGCAGCGCTCCCTCGGCGACGCTTAAGCCCCTGGCGCTTTTCCCGAAATAGGCCTGCGCCGCCATCTCGACGCCCCAGGTGGTGCGGCCGAGATAGATGGAGTT
>DATHAU010000302.1:0-2525 GCA_035296545.1 Microvirga sp. | reverse complement strand
GCCGCGCAGCCCCGAGGCCTTCATCTCGTCGATGATCCAGTCCCGGCCCTTCTCGAGGAGGAACTTGGTTCCGTCCCACGCGCCGCGCAGCTTCGCGCCCTGAAGGTCCGGCGAATGGAAGCCGTAGAGGTTGGTGAAGATACGATCTCTGTCCTGAAGCATTCCCGATCACTCCATCAGGACGATTTGTTGTCTTTGTCGACCACCACGTCCGGCTTGCTTTCGCTGCCGTCGCGGCGGGTCTCGGCCTGGGCGGGCGGCGTGCCGGCCACCGGCGTCGTCGGGCTGACCGGGACGGGAGAGCCCTCTTCCGGCTTCGACGGCGTCGCCACATAGGATTTGCTGCTCTGGGGAGCCTTGACGGAGGTCTCCTCCTCACGGGGCTCGATCTTCGTCGCCCTGGTGGGGTCGGAGGCTTCCTTCTGATCCACCGCACTGACCGGCGTCTCGCCTTCCTTGGCCCGCTTGGCCGGGGTGTCGGCCGCGTCGCTCTCGATGGCCCGGCCGGCGCCCGGCTTGGCCGCGCGGGCCTGGGCGGGAACGCTCTCCGTGGCGGCCTCGGCCTCGCCGGTCTCGGCGGGCTCGGCCTGCTCCTCGAACCGCTTGCGCCACGCGCCGATGAGGGAACCGTCGTAGAGAGCCGGGTCCTGCAGGGTGTTGACCGCCTGGAACGGCTCCGACCGGTTGCGGCCGATCTGGGAGCCCTTCTTCACCGGGCGTCCGGCCGCGAGGTCGTCGAGGAGCTTCTCGAAGCTCTCCGCCGTCAGGTCCTCGTAGTAATCGTCGTTGATCTGCACCATCGGGGCGTTGGAGCAGGCGCCCAGGCACTCGACCTCGAGCCAGGAGAACAGGCCGTCCGCCGTCACATGGCCTTCGTCGCCGACCCGGCGGTCCAGCACCTTCCTGAGGTCGCCGGCCCCGCGCAGCATGCAGGGCGTGGTGCCGCAGAACTGGATGAGGTGCTTCCCCACGGGCTCCAGGTTGAACATGGTGTAGAAGGTCGCCACCTCCATCACCCGGATGGGCGCCATGTCGAGCTTGGCCGCGACGGCCTCGATGGCCTTGCGGGGCAGCCAGCCCCCGGCCTGCTCCTGGGCCTTGCCCAGGAGAGCGATGATGGCCGAAGCCTGGCGGCCGGGCGGATATTTCGCGATCTGCTGATCCGCGAAAGCCTCCGTCTCCGGGGAGAGCGCGAAGCTCTTGGGCTGCATGTCTTCGGGCGCGCGCTTACGAACGGCCATTATTCACTCTTCTCCTCGTCGCTGTGGCCGGGCGCTGCCCCGGCGGTTCACGACTTGAATTTTTCCAGCACGCTTCGAACTGCGTGGATGCCTGACCCGAAGCCGGGTCGGGCGGATACTTTAGCGATCCACCTCGCCGAACACGATGTCGAGGGAACCCAGAACGCCTGCGACGTCGGCCAGCATGTGGCCCCGGCACATGAAGTCCATGCCCTGCATGTGGGCGAAACCAGGAGCGCGGATGCGGCAGCGATAGGCCTTGTTGGTGCCGTCCGACACCAGATACACGCCGAATTCCCCCTTCGGGGCCTCGACGGAGGCATAAACCTCGCCGGCAGGCACGTGGAAGCCTTCCGTATAGAGCTTGAAGTGATGGATCAGCGCCTCCATGGAGCGCTTCATGTCCTTGCGCGAGGGCGGAGCGATCTTGCCGTCGAGGGTCGTCACCGGCCCCTGCCCGTCCGGGGCGCGCAGCTTGTCAATGCACTGGCGCATGATGCGCACGCTCTGGCGCATCTCCTCCATCCGGATCACCTGACGGTCGTAGTTGTCGCCGTTCAGACCCACGGGGATGTCGAAGTCCATCTCCTCGTAGCACTCGTAGGGCTGCGACTTGCGCAGGTCCCACGCCACGCCGCAGCTGCGGACGAGGGGGCCGGAGAAGCCCCACTTCCAGCAATCCTCCAGCGTGATGGTGCCGATATCCACGTTGCGCTGCTTGAAGATGCGGCTGCCCATGACGAGGGTGTCGAGATCGTCCAGCACCTGCAGGAACGGGTCGCAGAAGGTCTCGATGTCGTCGATCAGCTCGGGCTGCATATCCATGCTGACGCCGCCGGGACGGATGTAGTTGGCGTGAAGGCGCGAGCCGGACACGCGCTCATAGAAGATCATGAGCTTCTCGCGCTCCTCGAAGCCCCAGAGGGGCGGCGTGAGCGCGCCCACGTCCATGGCCTGGGTGGTCACGTTGAGGAGGTGCGACAGCAGCCGCCCGATCTCGAGGAAGAGCACGCGGATCAGCTGCGCGCGGCGGGGCACCGCAATGCCGAGAAGCTTCTCGATGGCCAGGCAGTAGGCATGCTCCTGGTTCATGGGCGCAACGTAGTCGAGCCGGTCGAAATAGGGGTTCGCCTGAAGGTAGGTCTTGTACTCGATCAGCTTCTCGGTGCCGCGGTGGAGCAGGCCGATATGCGGATCGACGCGCTCGACCACCTCCCCGTCCAGCTCCAGCACGAGGCGCAGAACCCCGTGCGCGGCCGGATGCTGCGGGCCGAAGTTGATCGT
>DATHAU010000301.1:0-6645 GCA_035296545.1 Microvirga sp. | reverse complement strand
AACCTGTTCCGCGCCGTCCTCGTGGGCCATGGCGGGGCCGACATGTTCCGCAAGCTCTACGGCGCCCGGGACCAGCAGGCGGTGAAGAGCCCGAAGTTCAAGGAGACGGTCGAACTCTTCGGCAAGATGCGCAGCCTCGTCGATCCCGGCAGCCCCGGCCGCAACTGGAACGACGCCACCGCCCTGGTGATCACCAACAAGGCGGCCATGCACTTCAACGGCGACTGGGCCAAGGGCGAGTTCATCGCCGCGGGCCAGACGGCCGGCAAGGAATACGGCTGCACCCTCGTGGGCGAGGGCGGTGGCAAGCTGGTGATCGGCGGCGACGTGTTCGTCTTCCCGGCCACGAAGGACAAGGCGGCCCAGGCAACCCAGGACAAGCTCGTCGAAGTCCTGCTCGATCCCGCCAGCCAGCTCGAGTTCAACAAGAAGAAGGGCTCGATCCCGGTGCGCATGGATGTGGACGTCTCCTCCATGGATGTCTGCGCGCAGAAGTCCAACGCCGTTCTGAAGGACCCCGCCAACCAGGTGGAGGCGATGGAGCTTCTGAGCACCCCGAACTTCTCGGGCGCCATGCAGGATGCGGTCACCCAGTTCTGGAACAACCCGAACATGACCGCCGACGCCTTCGTCGAAAAGGTCGTCAACGCCATGCGCGACGCCAGCTGAGGAAAACCATGGCTCGCCCCACCCCAGGGCGAGCCGCCCCTCGCCGGGTCTGACCCCCTCGACAAGGCAGCGTTGATGGCCACCATTTCGATTCCGACTACCAATGCCGGCGCGGCCACCTCGAAAACGCGCCGCCGGATCCGCACGCGGATGCCCGCGGCCGTGGCGCTGCTGCCGACGGCCCTTGTGGTGCTCATCGTCTATATCGGCTGCATGCTCTGGACGGTGCGCCTGTCCTTTACGAGCTCCACGCTCCTGCCCAAGCTCGACTGGGTGGGCCTCGCGCAGTACAGCCGCCTTTTCGCCAACGACCGCTTCCTGACCTCGGCCGAGAACATCGTCATTTTCGGCGCCCTCTTCATCTCGGGCTGCCTGATCCTCGGCTTCCTGCTCGCCGTCTTCATTGACCAGAACGTGCGCGGCGAAGGCGTTTTCCGCACGATGTTTCTCTATCCCTACGCCATGTCCTTCGTGGTCACCGGCGTCGCCTGGCAATGGTTCCTCAACCCCGGCCTGGGCTTGCAGAAGCTGGTGCGCGACATGGGTTTCACGAACTTCACCTTCGACTGGCTCGTCAACCAGGACATGGCCATCTACACCATCGTCATCGCAGGCCTGTGGCATGGCTCCGGCCTGACCATGGCGATCCTGCTCGCCGGCCTGCGCGGGGTGGACGAGGACCTGTGGAAGGCCGCCAGGATCGACGGCGTCCCCACCTGGCGGGTCTACACCTCCATCGTCCTGCCTCTCCTGCGGCCGATGATCGTCACCGCGACCGTGCTGCTCACGACCGGCGTGGTGAAGCTCTACGACCTCGTGGTCGCCATGACGCTCGGCGGTCCCGGAATCGCCACCGAGGTTCCGGCCAAGTTCGTCATGGATCACCTGTTCGAACGCAACAACATCGCCCTCGGGACCGCCGCCGCGACGATCATGCTGATTGCCGTCGTGTCGGTGCTGGCGCCCTGGATCTATGCCCGCTACATCCGGCCGCAAGGGAGGCATGCATGAACGCTGCTGAACCCAGGGGCCGCCGGCCCCGCCGCCTCACCGTAGGCCGCATCGGCGTCTATGCCTTCCTGATCACCGCGGCCCTGTTCTTCCTGCTGCCGCTCTGGATCATGGTCGTGACCTCCCTCAAGCCCATGGAGGAGATCAGGCTGGGCAACATCGTCGCCCTGCCGGCGACGCTCACGTTCGAGGCCTGGACCAAGGCTTGGTCCTCGGCCTGCACCGGGCTCGAGTGCAACGGCATCAGCGTCGGCTTCTGGAACTCGGTGCGCATCCTGATCCCCTCCGTGATCTGCTCGATCATCGTGGGCGCGATCAATGGCTACGCCCTCTCCTTCTGGCGGGTCAAAGGCGCCAACGTGATGTTCGGGGTGCTGCTGCTGGGAGCCTTCATCCCCTACCAGGTCTTTCTCTATCCCCTCGTGCGCATCTTCTCGCTGACCGGCGTCTACAATTCGCTCCTGTGCATCGTCATCGTCCACGTGATCTTCGGGCTTCCCACGATGACGCTCCTGTTCCGCAACTATTACGCGGGCCTGCCGATCGAGCTGTTCAAGGCGGCGCGGATCGACGGCGGCGGCTTCTGGACGATCTTCCTCCGGGTGATCCTGCCCATGTCCACGCCCATGCTGGTGGTGGCCACCATCCTGCAGGTCACCGGCATCTGGAACGACTTCATCTTCGGGCTCACCTTCGCCGGCCGCGAGAACCTGCCGATGACCGTTCAGCTCAACAACATCGTCAACTCCACGCAAGGCGAGCGCGCCTACAACGTGGACATGGCGGCCACCATGCTGGCCGCCCTCGTCCCGCTCGTCGTCTATTTCGTGTCCGGCCGCTGGTTCGTGCGCGGCATCGCCGCCGGCGCTGTGAAAGGATAAGCCATGGCTGCGGTTTCCGTACGCGACGTGTCGGTGGCCTTCGAGGCCGTGCGGGTCTTCGATGGCCTGTCGCTGGATATCGAGCAGGGGGAGTTCATCGTGCTGCTCGGCCCCTCGGGCTGCGGTAAGTCCACCCTTCTGAACGCGGTGGCCGGTCTGCTCGACGTGGCCGAGGGACAGATCTGGATCGACGGGAAGAACGTCACCTGGGAGGAGCCCAAGGACCGCGGCATCGCCATGGTGTTCCAGTCCTATGCCCTCTATCCGCGCATGAGCGTGCGGGAGGACATGTCGTTCGGCCTTAGGATGGCGAAGACGCCCAAGCCCGAGATCGAAAAGCGCGTTAACAGGGCGGCGGAGCTCCTTCAGATCACCCACCTCCTCGACCGCCGCCCCGATCAGCTCTCCGGCGGTCAGCGCCAGCGCGTCGCCATCGGCCGGGCGCTGGTGCGCGACGCCGCCGTCTTCCTGTTCGACGAGCCCCTCTCCAACCTCGACGCCCAGCTCAGGAACGAGCTGCGGGTGGAAATCAAGCGCCTGCATGCGAGACTCGGCAATACGACGATGATCTATGTGACGCACGATCAGATCGAGGCGATGACGCTCGCCGACCGCATCGTGGTGATGAAGGAACAGAAGATCCAGCAGATCGGCAGCCCCGACGAGATCTACCGCCGCCCCGCCAACCTGTTCGTGGCGGGCTTCGTCGGCTCGCCGCAGATGAACTTCATCAAGGGCCGGATCGAGGGCAACGGCAGCGGTCCCGAATTCGTGTCCGGCAGGCGCCGCCTGCCTCTCGCGACCTACCGGTTCTCGGACAAGCCGATTCCGGGACAGGAGGTCGTTCTCGGCGTGCGGCCGGAGCACCTGGAGATCACAGGAGCTGCTACCTGGTCCGACTTCAAGGTGGACATCGTCGAGCCCATGGGGGCCGACACGGTGATCTGGTGCAGCGACGGCGACGGCACCATCCAGGTTCGGACCAGCGGGAGCAAGAAGGCGGCTCCGGGCGAGCCCCTCGGCCTCGGCCTCGATGCCGCGCAGATCTCCCTGTTCGCATCGGACACGGGCGAGCGCCTCTGATCCGCCACGATCCACGCGAAGCGAAGCACGCCTCGCTCGCGCGTCCTTTTCTCGAACCCTGAGGATCCCATGAGCGTCACAAGCAGACTCTCCATCCAGCTCTACACCCTGCGCGCCATGGAGGACGTCGACCGCATTCTCGATTCGGTGGCGGAGGCCGGCTACCGCTACGTGGAGACCGTGGGCTCTCACCTGGACAACGCCGCGGGCATCCGTTCCAAGCTCGACGCCAGGGGCCTGAAGGCCTCGTCGAGCCATGTGAGCCTCGCGGCCCTGCGCGAAAAGCCGGACGCCATCGCGGACGCGTGCCGGACCTTGGGCTTCCAGCACCTGTTCATGCCCGCGGTCCCGCCGGAGCAGCGCGACATGGGGGTGGACGGCTGGCGCTCCCTGGGACGGGAACTCGGCGGAATGGCGCAGCGCTTCCAGGAGCAGGGCATTCGGCTGGGCTATCACAACCACCATTGGGAGCTGAAGCCCAAGGACGGCGGCAAGACCGCCCTCGAGCTGATCTTCGAGGAGGCCGAGGGAAGCCCGCTGGCCTGGCAGGTGGACGTGGCCTGGCTCGCCCGCGGCAATGTGGATCCCAAGGAATGGATCGGCCGCTATGGCAGCCGGATCACCGCCGCGCACGTGAAGGACATCGCGCCCCCCGGGCAGAACGAGGACCAGGACGGCTGGACGGACGTGGGCTCCGGCGTGCTGGACTGGCGCGACCTCTGGCGCGTCTGCCGGGAGGCCGGAGCCGAGTGGATGGTGGTGGAGCACGACAAGCCCGCCGACCCGGCGCAGACCGCTCGCGCCAGCTTCAATTTTCTCCAGACCATCGAGGACTGATCACATGGATTCGCTCAACGTCGGCATCATCGGCTGCGGCAACATCTCTGGCATCTATCTCCAGAACATCCCGGCCTATCGGGGCATCACCTTGCGGGCCTGCGCCGACATGCGCATGGAGGCCGCGCAGGCGCAGGCCGGCCGCTTCGGGATCGAGGCGCGCTCCGTCGACGGGCTCCTGGCCAGCGACGACATCGACCTCGTGGTCAACCTGACGATCCCGTCCGCCCATTTCGGCGTGTCCCTGGCGGCCCTGAACGCCGGCAAGCACGTGTTCTCGGAAAAGCCCCTCGCGGTGGATTTCGAGCAGGGCCGCAGGCTCGTGGACGAGGCGGAGGCGCGGGGCCTGCACCTGGGATGCGCGCCCGATACGTTCCTCGGCGCGGGCGGACGCCTTGCCCGCAAGCTGGTGGACGAGGGAGCCGTGGGACGCATCCTGTCCGGCACGGCCTTCCTCATGTCGCACGGCATGGAGCATTGGCATCCGGACCCGGAATTCTTCTTCAAACCGGGCGGCGGGCCGATCCTCGACATGGCCCCCTATTACCTGAGCGCCCTGGTGAATCTCGCCGGTCCCGTGAAGCGGGTCGTCGCCATGTCGAGCATCGGCTTCCCCGAGCGGATCATCACGACGGAATCCTCTCCCCGCAAGGGCGAGCGGATCCGGGTCGAGACGCCCACGAACGTGATGGCCCTGCTGGAATTCGCCTCCGGCGCCCAGGTCACCTTCTGCATGAGCTGGGACGTGTGGAAGCACGGCCACCCGGCCATCGAACTCTACGGCACCGAAGGCTCCCTGCGCGTGCCCGATCCGAACTTCTTCGGCGGACAGGTGGAACTGACCGAGCGCGGCGGAGACTGGCGCGCGGTGGATTCGAGCGAGATGCCCCTCGGGGCCGCCAACTGGCGCTCGCCTAATTGGGCTCCCGATGCGCCGTCCCGCGCCAACTACCGGGCCCTGGGCCTCGCGGACCTCGCCAGCGCCGTTCTCCAGGGGACGCCCCACCGCTCCAGCGGCCGGCTCGGGCTTCATGTGCTCGAGGTGATGCACTGCATCCTCGAAGGCGCGGCCACGGGACAGCCCATGGCGATCACCACCACCCTGGAGCGCCCTGCGGTCCTGGAGGATGCGGAGGCGGCGGGGCTCTGGAAGGGCCTGCCCCAAACCGCGTCCGCCGCCTGATGGGGACCGGGATGCGCGAGGCGCTGATCGTCTGGGGCGGCTGGAACGGACACGAGCCGGAGCAATGCGCCGGCATCGTCGCCCGGATGCTGGAGGAGGACGGATTCCGGGTTCGCCTGGAGACCGAGACAAGGGCCTTCGCGGACCCCGACCTCGCCCGCCTCAGCCTCGTCGTGCCGATCTACACCATGTCGAAGATCGAGAAGGAGGAGGCGGCCAACCTCTCCAGGGCGGTGCGGGAGGGCGCGGGACTTGCAGGCTTCCACGGCGGCATGGGCGACGCCTTCCGCGAGGCGGTGGAATACCAATTCATGTGCGGTGGCCAATGGGTCGCCCATCCGGGCAACATCATCGACTACCGGGTGAACATCACCCGGCCCGACGACCCGGTCATGGAAGGAATCCGGGACTTCGATTACCGCTCGGAGCAGTACTACATGCACGTGGACCCCTCAAACGAGGTGCTGGCCACCACCACCTTCTCGGGCGAGCACGCGCCCTGGATTGACGGCGTGGTCATGCCGGTGGTGTGGAAGCGCCGCCACGGCAGCGGCCGGGTGTTCTACAGCTCCCTCGGGCACGTAGCGAGCGAGTTCGACGTGCCGGAAATGCGCACAATCCGGAGGCGCGGCATGCTTTGGGCGGCGCGTTAAGTACTTAACCTAAAAGGCAAGATGTATCAGCGGCTCATATCGAGATCGGCGCCTTTCTGAGTTCCGGGCGCGGACCGGAACACCAGGAATTGCTGCGCCTGATTAGGACATTGCTCGACACTGAGGCGGCTCACGCTTGAGGCCGTGGCGATGCAACGCTCTTGATCAGCTTCCGAGCGGTTGCTCGGATCCACTCCGCCGTCTCGTCTGGAGCCGTAACAGGCAGCATGTGCCCCCTTCCTGGGAGGAGCTTCAGTTCCGCTCCTGCCATCTTATCCTGGAGGGCAATGCCGTGGCTCCTGTAATCGAGAATGCCGTCGTCTGTGCC
>DATHAU010000300.1:0-3602 GCA_035296545.1 Microvirga sp. | reverse complement strand
CGTCAGGCTGACGGCGGCGATCTTCACCCGGTTGTCCTTGCCGCTGAAATCCATCCCTTCCCACCGGAAGTCGGCGGGCTGCGACCCCGTGCCGCCGGTATAGGCGATGCGGCCGATGCGCCCTGACGAGTCCTTCCCGTTGGGCTTGATCTCGATGCCCGTCGCCTCAATGAGGCCTATGTCGAACGCGCCCACCAGATCCGTATACAAAGCCACAAACCGGCGGATCTCGTCTGGGGCGAGCTTGTCCTTCTGGCCGAACTCCCGAAGGAGCTCGCCCGCGCCGCTCCAGGAATCCTTGATGGGGCGGGCGAGGAAATCCCGGCCGCTCAGGCGGGCGATCTTGAAGTTCGTGCCCTCCTTGCTCTCGGTAATGTCCATATTGTCGACCGAGAAGGCGCCGTAGATCCGGGTTAGGGGAGCTGAGGCGCTCTCCGCCTTGGTCTCGTAGAGGTTCGCGAGAGCCCTTGTATCCATGTCGGTTACAGTGGACCGGCCGCTGCTGATCCGGAGGGTGGCATCGGCGCTTTTCGCGTCCATGGTCGTTGACTCGACCGTCATGGAGGCGATCCGGCCCTCCACGATGTCGGTCACAACCGTGTTCCGATAGGAGACGGTATGCGTGTTCGCGCCGACCTGCTGCCTGACAACGGCTTCGGGAATGGAAATACGCTTGGCGTTGATCCGCGCCAGGCGGCGCATCATCGGCTCGCTCGAGCCTGATGACAGCAGCGCCTCGATCTCCGCCCGCGTCGAGGTCACGCCTGACAGGTCGACCCTCTTGATGTCATAGGTGGCCCCCCCGAAGGTGAAGCTCACGTTCTCGAGGGAGAAGCTCTCGGCCGCCTGGGCGAAGGCCGCGCTCCAGAGCGGAACCTTCACGGCGCCGACGGTCAGGCGCTGGCCGCCGTTCTCGAAGACCAGGTTCCGAAAAGCCGCAGGCTCGAACTGCAGGGCGGCCGCACCTGCGGCCAGGGCCAGGGCGCAGACGCCGCAGCGGTGAAGAAGTCCCATGATATCCCCCGAAAAGCGGCAAGCGCCGCCCTTGATCCTGTCAAGAAGGCTTCAGGGGAGGATAAAGCTCGAAGCAGTGTTTCACAAGGAGAAGGAGGTGCCGCAGCCGCAGGAGGCGGTGGCGTGGGGATTCTCGATCTTGAACGACTGGCCGATGAGGTCGTCCACGAAGTCGATCACCGAGCCGTCCATGTACTGGATGGAGACCTCGTCCACCACCACCGTGGCCCCGTCGCGCTCGATCACCAGGTCGTCGCCCTGCCGGGTCCGGTCCACGTCGAAGGCGTACTGGAACCCCGAGCAGCCGCCTCCGTTGACGCTGATTCTCAGCATCGAGCCCGCCGGCTCGCCGGTCATGATCTCGTTGATGCGGCGGGCGGCGCGTTCCGTCAGGGTGATACCGGTCATGGGCGCTTCCAGTCCTCGAGGGGACGTCAATCTTGGACAAGGTCTCGCCTACAAGGTAAGTGCGTCCTGACAAGGCTTCAACCCGAGGATGACCCGTGCGGCCCTTTGGCGAACGATGGCGAGCCCCTTATGCCTGCGATCCCTGGGGAAGCCGCGGGCGGCTCTGCCCGGAAGCGGTTTCGCCCACCCGCAGCGAGTTCCAGCGCGACCGGGACCGGATCATCCATTCCTCCGCCTTCCGGCGGCTCAAGCACAAGACCCAGGTTTTCGTCTACCATGAGGGCGATCACTTCCGCACCCGCCTGACCCACACCATCGAGGTCAGCCAGATCGCCCGCGCGCTCGCCCGCTCCCTCGGGCTCGACGAGGATCTGGCGGAGGCCCTGGCGCTCTCCCACGACCTCGGCCATACGCCCTTCGGCCATACGGGCGAGGATACCCTGGATGAGTGCATGGCGGGGTTCGGCGGCTTCGACCACAACGCCCAGGCGCTCCGGATCGTCACCCGCCTGGAGCGCCGCTATGCGGCCTATGACGGGCTCAACCTCGCCTGGGAGACCCTGGAGGGGCTGGTCAAGCACAACGGCCCGCTCCTCGACGCCGAGGGGAGGCCGACCCTGCGCTACGCCGCCCGGGGCGTGCCGCTGGCCATCCTGGAATACAATGCCCAGCACGACCTGGAGCTCTCGACCTATGCGGGCGGCGAGGCGCAGGCGGCGGCGATTGCGGACGACATCGCCTACGACGCCCACGACATCGACGACGGCCTGCGGGCCGGGCTGTTCACCATCGAAGACCTGCGCCAGGTGCCCTTCCTCGACGGACTCTTGAGCGAAATCGAGGGGCTCTACCCCGGCCTGGAGCTCTCCCGCCGCATTCACGAGCTGACCCGCCGCGTGATCACCCGCTTCGTGGAGGATGTGGTGGCCGAGGGCGACCGGCGGCTCGCCGCCCTCTCGCCCGGCGCGGCGGAGGATGTCCGCCGGGCCGGGGACGCGGTGATCTGCTTCTCGAAGGAGATGCGGGAGGCGGACGCCGCCATCAAGCGCTTCCTCTATGCCCGCATGTACCGCCATCCCAAGGTCATGAAGGTGAGGGCCGAGGCCGACGACGTGCTGCGGGACCTTTTCCGGCGCTTCAAGGCGGAGCCGGCGCTCATGCCGGAGGAATGGCAGGCCGACCTGCCGGGGGACGACGAGCCCCGTCTCGCCCGCCGGGTGGCCGATTACATCGCCGGCATGACCGACCGCTACGCGATCCTCGAACACCAGCGTCTGTTTGACGTGACGCCCGACTTGCGTTAGGCGCGCCGGAGCTTTCGGGCCGGACGCCCCTTCGAGATAGAAGTGCCATGAACATTTTCGGGTTGTTTGAGAAGCGGGTTGCGGATGCCCTTGCGCGCCTGGCTCGGGATGGCAGGATCCCCTCCGGGCTCGACGCGAGCCGCGTCGTGGTCGAGCCGCCCCGCGACCCCTCCCATGGGGATCTCGCCACCAACGCCGCCATGGTGCTGGCCAAGGAAGCGCGCATGAACCCCTGCGCCCTGGCGGACCTGCTCGTGGCCGATCTCCGGGACGACCCCCGCGTCACCAAGGTCGACGTGGCCGGGCCCGGCTTCATCAACATCCGGCTCGATCCCGGGGTCCTGCACGAGGTTCTGCGCGCCGCCGTCACGGACGGCAACGGCTTCGGCCGGAGCGGGCAGGGGGCGGGCGGGCCTGTCAACGTGGAGTTCGTCTCGGCCAATCCCACCGGGCCCATGCATGTGGGCCATGGCCGCGGCGCGGTGTTCGGGGACGCGCTCGCCGCGCTGCTGGACTTTGCCGGCTACAAGGTGACCCGCGAGTACTACATCAACGACGCGGGCGCCCAGGTCGACGTGCTCGCCCGCTCGGCCTACCTCCGCTACCGGGAGGCGCTCGGCCAGGAGATCGGCGCTATTCCTGAGGGTCTCTATCCGGGCGACTACCTCAAGGCCCTCGGCGAACGCCTGGCGAGGGAGCATGGCCCAAGCCTGCTGGACAAGCCGGAGGCCGAATGGCTGCCCCTGGTTCGGGAGATGTCCATCGAGGCCATGATGGACATGATCCGGGACGATCTGGCGGTGCTCGACATCCACCACGACGTTTTCTTCTCCGAGCGCTCCCTCCAGCAGGGCAATGGCGGCGCGGTGGCCAGGA
>DATHAU010000299.1:0-5881 GCA_035296545.1 Microvirga sp. | reverse complement strand
GATATTACCTGATCGGGCTCAAGCGCGCCCATGACGCCCTCTTCCAGGATATTCCCTGGAGCACCTCGGAGGTTCTGTCCCGAACCCTGGAGCGCGCCGCCGCCATCGGGCTACCCGTCACGATGCTGCCGACCTGGTACGACGTCGACGAGCCCGAGACCTTCGCCATCCTTGAGGCAGAACTGGAGGGCCGTCCGCCTGCCTTTGCCCGCCCTGGCCTGACTGGGGCTAGCGCGCCAGCGACCCGCAGCTTCCTACAGGGCTGGTCTGCCCGGCCGAGCCCGGCTGATGCTGTCGCGGTCCGCTGAGACGCTCCCGGTGTCCTGGCTCACCATTTCTCCCCTCGTGCAGCTTACCTGGCTGGGCGCGGCTGTTGTCGTTCTTACGGCCGCCGCACCGGCCCTGTTCGTGCATCTGGGCGACAACGCCTTCATTGCGCAGGCCCTCATTGTCGGTCTGTTGGCGATTAGGGCAACCCAAGTCGCCGAAAAGTGTCCGGAGCGTTCAGGCCTCCTTATTGTCCTCGGCGTTGCCCTCCTGCTTCGGCTCATCCTCATCGCCGTCCCGCCTCTCCTGTCGGACGACATTTTCCGCTATGTCTGGGACGGGCGCGTTCAGGCCGCTGGCATCAATCCCTACCGCCACGTGCCCGCGGCCGAGGCCCTCGCGCCCCTGCGGGACGAGACGATCTTCACCTTTATCAATCGCAAGGACTATGCCGTCACCATCTACCCGCCGGCAGCCCAAGCTTTCTTCTTCGCCGTAACCCGGCTGGGAGAGAGCGTCGTTGTCATGAAGGCGGCCCTCGTGGCCTGCGAGGGCGTCACGGTCCTGGCCCTCATCGCCCTCCTACGCCGCCTCCGGCACCCTGCGACCAGGGTGGTAGCCTACGCCTGGCATCCCCTCGTAATTTGGGAAATCGCTAACAACGGCCACATCGACGGCGCCATGACGGCGTTGATGATGCTGGCCCTGTGGCTCTACGCCTGCAGGCGAATCACAGGAGCGGGCATTGCAGCGGCCATTGGCGCTCTCTTCAAACCCTTCGCGATCCTGGTCCTGCCGGTTTTCTGGCGGCCCTGGGACTGGTGCCTCCCCCTCGTGGTCGCCGCCACCGCTACGCTCCTCTACGTGCCCTATCTCTCGGTTGGAGTGGGGGTCTTCGGCTTCCTGCCGGCCTATATGGGCGAGGAGCGGCTCGACTCCGGCTCCGCCTTCTGGGTCGTGAACACCCTCCAAGCCCTGGTAGTCCCCTCGCCCTGGTGGGGGCGGCTCTACATGGCTGTCGGTGCCCTGATCCTGGCGGGGCTTGCCCTGCGAGCGGGCTTCCGCAGAGAGCGGACCCTCGCGACAGCGGTCGGTGACATCACGGGGCTGATCCTCGCCTTCTCTGTCCTACTCTCGTCTGATTATCCTTGGTACTTCCTGATGGCGGTCCCCTTCGTCGCCCTCACCGGCTCCCCGGTTGGCTGGGCACTGACTGTCGGCGGCTTCGTCCTCTACGACGTGCTGCCAGGGGACCCCCAGATCCACTTCGCCATCCGCGATGCGGCCTTCAACCTCCTGGTGTTTGCCACCATGATCCTGGTGGCAGTCAGGGCCAGGGGGTGGCGGGGCGCGCGCCTTTCAGGAGCCCTCGTCCCGCCATGACCACCAGCACGCCGACTCTCGCTTCGCCCCGCCCAGACCCGCGGCGCTACCACGAAGCCGTGGGGGCACAACTGCGTCCCATAGCCGACCAGGGGCCGGTCTGCCTCTATCTAGAAACCACGAACCGCTGCAATCTCTTGTGTACGACCTGCCCCCGCACCTACGAGGAGCTTGAGCCGCCTGCAGACCTTTCCTGGGAACTCTTCACCCGCATCGTCGATCAAGTCCCTGGCCTTGCTCGCGCGGTGCTCCATGGGGTCGGCGAGCCCATGCTGGTGAAGGACCTGCCGCGTATGGTTCGCCACCTGAAGGATCGGGGCGTCTACGTCCTGTTCAACACCAACGGCACGGTTCTGACGCCCAAGAACGGCCGCGCCCTTATCGAGGCGGGTCTCGACGAACTTCGCGTCTCCCTCGACGCTTCCAACCGCCGCTCCTACCTCGCGGTCCGGGGCAAGGATTATTTTGAGCGCATCCTGCGCAATGTCCGCACCTTCCGGGAGATGCAGGAGCGGGAGGGGCACACCCATCCTCGGGTCTCGGCCTGGCTCACAGGACTGCGAGAGACCGTGGCGGACCTGCCCGCCTTCGTCCGGGTCGCGGCCGAGATCGGCGTGAGGGAGGTCTATCTCCAGCGCCTCGTCTTCTTTGAGGAGGAGGCGATCGGCCACGCCCGGCCTGACCAGGCCCTGTTCGAGCGGCTGACCCGCGAGGAGCAGAGCGTGATAGACGAGGCGACGGCGCTCGCAGCCTCCCTAGGCATGACCTTCTCGGCCTCCGGCGCCGCTTCCGAGCCCGGGATGAGTCTGCACCGGGCGGCGGATGATAGCCCCTGGTCGCTTTGCCGGCGGCCTTGGACAGTCATGTACTTCACTGCCAACGGCCGCGCCCTACCCTGCTGCATTGCCCCTTTCTCCCAGCGCGGCTACGAGAACTACACTCTGGGCGATGCGACGCAGGAAAGCCTGAGCGAGATCTGGAACGGGGAGCGCTACCAAGCCTTCCGAGAGGCGCTGCAATCCACCTGCCCCCCTGGGGCCTGTGCGAATTGTGGCCTGCGGTGGAGCCTTTGATCTCCGGCGCACCTCTCCCTACTCCCCTCAGTGGGGTCGTCTGCGCCGTCATCCCCTGCCTCGACGAGGAGGCGGCGATCGGGGCGGTGGTGCGCGGCGTGCGCGCGCAAGGGGTTGTGGAGGTGGTGGTGGTCGACGGCGGCTCCCGCGACCGGACAGCGGAGGTGGCGCACGAAGCAGGCGCGCGGATTGTCTTGGAGCGGAGGCGGGGCTACGGCCGGGCGCTCCGCACGGGCATCGCGGCCCTGCCCTCAGAGGCCGACATTGTTCTGTTCATCGACGGCGATGGCAGCGATCGGCCGGAGTTCATCCCCGACCTGATCCGGCCCATCGCCGAAGGCCGCGCCGCCTTCGCGCACGGCTCGCGCACCAGGGGTGAGCGGGAGGCCGGCAGCCTCTCCCCGCCTCAACTCCTCGCCGGGTGGCTTGCCGGCGTGCTCATCAGGGTGACCTACGGTGTTCGGTTCACCGACATGTCGCCCTACCGAGCCATCCACCGGGATGCGCTGGACCGGCTCGGCATGCGCGAGGATACCTATGGATGGAATCTGGAGATGCTCATGCGGGTGGCGGCGGCGGGCCTCCCAGCAGTGGAGATCCCGGTCGGCCAGCGTCGCCGGGCGGGCGGCGTCTCCAAAGTTTCAGGCAACCTGCGCGCGTCGCTGCGTGCCGCCGCCGTGATTGCGGCGACCTTTACCCGTCTTGCCCTCGAGCTCAGGCGCAGCCGGCCTGATCCGCCGGGTGCCGCTCACGACAGCGCGCGGTGAAGCCGCGCTAGGCTGTCCTCCGACGAGGAGCGGCTTCTCAGCAGGGCGTCGAGGCCGAGGCTGCGCCCCGCCGCATAGATTGCGAAAAGTGCGTGCACCACCGCGAGGAAGACGTAGGACCACGCCCATTCGGCCGGGTCCCCGGCGCGGTAAATGCCGAGCCAGAGATGAAGGCTGAACCCAACTGCTGCGACGCAGATCAGGCGGACACCGAAGCCAAGCACAAGACTCACCGCGAATACGAGCTCCGCGAGGAAGATCACGGGATTGAGCAGATGGAAATAGGGCAGGTACACGTGACTCACGAGGTCGCGGTGCCATGCGAAGGCGGCCCGCTGCGCCATCTGCTCCATCCAATAGTGCAGGCCGTTTGACTCGGAGAACAGGGGCAGCTTCCACAGCATGCCCTCAAACCACATCGTTCCGATCAGAACCCGCATAAACCAAGTTCCGAGGTCGCTCGCGGTGCGCTGACCCGGATCGTCGCGCCAGTTCCTAGCCGCAATCGCGATGCTGGCGACCAGGAGCCCCCAGTATAGAACAACCAGGAAGTATTTCCAGGCGCCGAGGGCATTGTAGTCGTTCGTGTTGCCAGTGAGGAAATGCCAGGCGTCAAGGAACGGGTTGGGGATCACGACGGCTCTCCTGGAGTGGCTCCGGCGGTGGTTCGGATATGGCGGTCCCCAGCATCGGCGCTGATCCGGACGGTCCGCCTGCGCCGTCGGAGAAGTCGAGCCAAACCGGTTCCAGGGCGCCTCCTGAGGCCTCGACGTAGCCAATAACGGCGGCGTCAGTGTAGCCGGCCGCATGGAGCGCCCGGATGCAGGCCTCGGCTTGATTGCCCGGAACGGAGGCCAGCAGACCGCCCGCGGTCTGCGGGTCGAACAGCATCGGGTAGAGGGGGTGGCAGGCGGCCTCGTCGAGGTTCCGGATCGCGCGGCGCAGGCGCACGTTCTGGGGCTGGAGCGAGGAGAAGATCCCTTGAGCGAGGGTCTCGCGGGCGCCTTCGAGCAGCGGCACCGCCGCTGGATGCAGTACGGCATCCACCCCCGATGCCCGCACCATTTCGACGAGATGGCCCAACAGCCCGAAGCCTGTCACATCGGTCGCGGCATGGACGCCGTAGCGGCGCAGGATCGCAGCCGCCGGCCCGTTCGATAAGGTCATGTGAGCGACGGCCGCCATGACCCAGCGCGCCCGCGCCTTGCCCCGCATGTCGGCGGCGAGCAGGGTGCCGGTGCCGACGGGCTTCGTCAGGATCAGAGCGTCGCCCGATTGCAGTCCGCCCTTGCGCAGCGCCTGCGCGCGATCGACCAGCCCCGTGACCGAGAATCCCAGCGAAAGCTCCGCCCCCTCGCTCGTGTGCCCGCCCACCAAGGCGCAGCCGGCCTGGCGCAGGACCTCGTTGGCGCCGTTCATCATCCCGGAGAGGTCGGCCTCGATTTTGGCTTCCAAGCCGTAGGGAACGGTCGCGATCGCAAGCGCCGTCTGAGGCTCCCCGCCCATGGCATAGATATCGCCCAGGGCATGGGTGGCGGCGATCTGGCCGAAGAGGTAGGGGTCGTCGACGATGGCCCGGAAGTAGTCGACCGTGAGGACCGTGAGTTGGGAGCCGCCCGTGTCGACCACTGCGGCATCGTCGGGCGCATCCAGCCCGATGATCACGTCATCGCGCTTTGCCGGCACAACCGCATCCAGGGCCCGAGACAGAACGGTCGCACCGACCTTCGCGCCGCAGCCGCCGCAGCGCATAGCGATGGCGGAGATTTCCTTCAGGGCCGCAACATCCGCTACCGCCGCCGTAGGGGCGCTCCGCGGGGCGGCCATGGCCGGCAGATCGTTGAAGCGGCGCATGAAGCGCCGGTCGATCCAGTCCTTCACCCGCCAGACCCAATCCCCCTCCACCATGATCCCGTTGCGAGTCGCGAGGGCATGGGGCTCGCCGGTCGAGACGATGGAGAGGGCATCCCGCTGCGGCCGGTAGGGGCGCGGTACCTGTCCCTTAAGCGCGCGGCGCAGGTTGTCGGCGAGCACAGGGCCCTGTCGGACGGCGTGGACGCCCGAGCGTGGCAGCTGGTATCCCTCCACGGCCGCGACGTCGCCCGCTGCGAAGACTCCCCCGTGCGAGAGACTCTCCAAGGTCGGGGCCACGCGGATGAAGCCCGCCTGATCGAGGGCGAGCCCCGTCTCCCGCAGCCAAGCGGCGGGGGCGGCGCGGGTCGTCCACAGGATCTCGTCACAGGCCAGCACGGACCCGTCGCCGAGGTGCAATGCCCCCTCCCTGGTCTCGGTTACGGTCGCGCCGGTCCGCACCTCGATCCCGCGCTCCGCCAAGATCGCGGCGAAGCGCTTGCGCATCTGCGCAGGAAAGGTCGGCAAGACGGTCCCGGA
>DATHAU010000298.1:0-7398 GCA_035296545.1 Microvirga sp. | reverse complement strand
CAGGGCCGGCTCGTTCATGTCCGGCAGCGGCACCTCGATGCGGCCGAGATCCAGCACGTGGGGGGCCTCGATGCGGGGCAGGGGGATGCGCTGCGTCTCGCTGCCGATGCTGATCTCGAGCTGGCAATCCTCGAGCACCGGACCGGCGCCGTGGGCCACCGCCAGCCCCAGGGCGGCCTTCTCGCCGGCCCAGTAGGAGGCGCGCTCCCATTTCGGCACGATCACCGTGTCGGAATTGACGATGTGGAACAGCTCGTGGAACACCCGCGGATTGCGGCGCATGTCGAGGAGGCCGTTCGATTCCCAGTGACAGTCGTGCAACTCGGTGATCACGTAGCCGGAGAGGCTCGGCTTGCGGCGCATCGCCTCGATCTCGTACTTCAGGGCGCGGAACTGCTGCCACTGAGCCGCGATGACGAAGCGGCGCAGGTCGCCGAACACCCGGTCCAGGCTCCAGTCGGAAAAGCG
Organism: Microvirga sp.; assembly: GCA_035296545.1. Lineage (GTDB taxonomy): Bacteria > Pseudomonadota > Alphaproteobacteria > Rhizobiales > Beijerinckiaceae > Microvirga. Next base: position 6,930 of record DATHAU010000298.1, on the reverse strand, counting down.
GTTCTCGACCCCGTGGGCATACATCACGCCCTCGCCCCAGTCGTGGCCGGTCTCGAACCACCAGGGCTCCTCGCCCCGCTCGTTGCGCAGGTCCTTGGGATAGGGCAGGCCCCAGTTGCCGAACTCGGAGCACATGAGCGGCTCGCGCCCGGTGATCACCGCGTCCCCATGGGGCGAATAGAGCCAGGAGGCGCGGTTCGACAGCTCCTCCACGAACTGGTCCCACTGCTCCCGGTGGTCGGGATAGGCCGCGTAGAAGTGATAATCCGCGATGTCGGACTCCACGTGGAAGCTCGGCGCCAGCGGCGAGTTGTCCACCACGAGGCGCGTGGGATCGTAGGCCTTGAGCCAGGCGAAGGTGCGCTTGAGCCAGTCCCGGTGATCCGCGTCGTTGACCAGGTCCACGCCCCAGTTCTCGTTGATGATCGTCCAGATGATGATCGACGGGTGGTTCACGTCCCGGTCGACGATGCCCTTCAGCAGCTTTTCCTTGCGCCCGCGGGAGCGGTCGGTGGCCATGCCGCCGTTGGGAAGCTCCGTCCAGATGAGCACGCCCATCCGGTCCGCCACCTCGTAGTAGCGCGGGTCGGCCGCCTTGATGTGGCAGCGCAGGCAGTTGAGCCCGAGCTCCTTCGTCTTGCGGAACTGGTCCTCCAGGAACTCCACCGACGGCACGGTGCAGATCGTGTCCGGGTAGTAGTCCTGGTCGAGGGCGGCCCGCAGGTAGAGCGGCTCCCCGTTGAGGTAGAACTTGCCGCCTCGGGTCTCGATGGTGCGGAAGCCGAAATTGTCGGCGATCTCGTCCTTCACCTCGCCGCCGCGCATGAGCTCCAGGCGGACGCGGTACAGGTTCGGGTGATCCGGCGACCAGGCCTGCACGTCCCGAACCGTGAACTCGAACGGCATGCTGGTGACGCCCACCTGCGTCTCGTGCATCTCGTCGACCACCACCTGGCCTGCGGGATCGGTCACCTCGATGCGGATCTGCGTGGCGCTCGTGAGAGGCCGCGCGAAAAACACCCCCGACGTCACCCGGCCGGTCGCCAGGCTCGGGACGAGGCGGACGCGGTTCATGTGATCGGAGATCCGGCGCTCCAGATGGACCGGCTGCCAGATGCCCGAGAGCGGGCCGTACCAGCTCTGCTTGCCGAAGGGGATTTCGGCGAAGGGCGAGTCCGGAAACTCGGCCGGGTTGTCCGTGGGCGAGTCCACGCGAACCTTGATCTCGTTGGCGCCGGGCCGGAGGTAGGAGGTCACGTCGAAGGAGAAGGGCAGGAACCCGCCTTCGTTGGAGCCCACGGCTTCATCGTTGATGAAGACCTTGGAATTGTGGAACACGGCGCCGAAGCGAAGCCATATGCTGTCGTGCAGCCAGCCCTCGTCGATCTGGATGGTCTTGCGGTAGATGCCGATGCCGGCCCGCATGCGCAGGTCGGAGAACTGGGCCTGCCACGGACCCGGCACCACGATCTGGCGAACCTCCGCCGGGCCTGACAGGCGGTCGTCGGCCACATGCAAAAATTCCCAGGTCCCATCCAGACTGATGCGATTGTCCTGCATGACATCTCCTTGAGTCAGGGCTTAGCCAAGGGGGCCGAAAACGGCGGAAACATGGCAAGCAGAGCGCACCGCGCAACGGTGCTCGACCTGCGACACCGCGTGCCCCTGGAGGTTGCTTGAAGCATGCCCCTCGTCCCTGATCGTAATTATGTGGCCCGTTGCGAACAACGGATAAATTGCTTGTTGGATCCCATGCGCCGGCGTCGGCGGGCAGGCGAAGCGCGGGTCGTGACCCTTGCCGCCAGGATGGGGACAAGCGGCAGGAACCGCCCATGTGGTCCTGCGTTGCCCTCATACCGCCGAGCCTTCGCGGGCTCGACTCACCCATACACCAAAAACGAGGCTTCCAATGCCTAAAATCGTTCCTGATGACCGCGCCCGGCAGGGGCCGTCCGGCCGCCCGGTCCTGGGGGTCCTGCTCGGTTCCCTGGCCCTTCTGGTGGTGGCCGTGGCCGGCTACATGATCTGGGTGGGCGCCACGTCCCCCGACGATGCGAGCCAGAACGCCTCCCGCGCGGCGGTGACCGGCTCCCCCTCCGGCTCGGGCAACCCCTCGAATCGCGTGAAGCCGGAGAATCCCGCCTATCCCGTGCCCGCGGACCCCTCCGCCACCGGCGCGACGAAGCCCTGACCGGCCTCCCCCAGCCTTCGCCGCCGAGGACGATGTTGTTCATAGTCCTCGGCTTTTTCTTGCGCTGAGCGCCCGCGGCGGCGACTTTTCGCCTTAATGATTCGCAAAGAACCCGGCCGGCACGGGAACGCGACAAGGCGGAAGAATGACCAGCGTTGGAATGAGGCGGCTCGTCTGGGCCGCAATGGTGGCGTGGAGCATGGCGTCCGGAGGCATGTCCCAGGCCCAGCAGGCCGGGACGCCCCCGCCATCCGCCCCCGGGGCTCCGGCCCAGCCAGCTCCTGCCCAGCCCACTCCTGCCCAGCCCACTCCTGCCCAGCCGGTTCCTCCCCCGGCGGCTCCCGCTCAGCCCGCCGCCCCGCCCACGCCGGTTTCCGCCGAAACCAAGGCGGTTCGCGCCAAGCTCGACGGCTACAAGGCCGACCTCGACCAGAAGGAGCTGGCGGTTCAGGGGCGGACCCTCTCCGACCCGGACCTGCAGAACCTGCGGCAGCAGACCGAGCCCGTCATCGCGGACATCCGGGCCATCATCGACGACCTGATGCCCAAGCTCGACGCCAGCCGGGCGCGCCTGGCCCAGCTCGGGCCCAAGCCCTCCCCCGGCCAGCCCGAGGAAAGCGCCGACGTGGCCCGGGACCGCACCGAGCGCGAGGCCGCCTTCGCCGAAATCGACGAGACCCAGCGCCTGGGCCGCGCCCTCCTGGTGCAGGCCGAGCAGCTCAACGCCCAGATCGGCGACCTGCGCCGGGCCGGGTTCACCCGGGCGCTGTTCGAGCAGAGCGAGGGCCTGTTCAGCCCGAGCCTGTGGATGAACGTGGTCAACGCCATCCCGCGGGAGCTGCGCGCCCAGCGCATCGTCCTGTCCGACGCCTTCGATCATTTGCGGCGCAACGCGTCCCTGGGCGTCCTGCTCCTGCTCGGCCTTGCGGTGGGCGCGGCCATCGCCCTTTACGTGGGCCGGCGCTCCATCGCGCCGCGCCTCGTCCGGCGGGATTCCGCCATCGCGGACCCGGCCCGCCGCAGCCGCCTGACGGCCGCCCTGGGCGTTCTTCTGCTGGGGGCGGGCCCCGCCATCGCGGGAAGCTGGATCGTCTGGATCGCCTTCGATTACGCCGACATCCTCCCGCCCCGGCTGGAGCAGGTGATGGGAGCGCTCCTGCGCGGGCTGGCCTTCCTGGCCTTCGTGCGCGCCCTCATCGACGCGATCCTCGCGCCGGAGCACGCCCCGTGGCGCCTGATCGCCGTCACCGACGCGTCCGCCGCCCGGACCATGAGGTTCTCCATCATCCTGGCCACGGTCATGGTGGCCGGCAAGGTGATCGAGGCCTTCAACAAGGCCATCGCGGCCGCCCTGCCGATCACGGTGATCACCCGGGCGCTCTTTGCGCTTGCCGCGGCCCTCGTCTTCGCCGAGCTGCTGCGCCGCTTCGCCGCGCGGGCGGATCAGGACGAGGCCTGCCTCGGACCCTACGTGCCGGCGGAGGTGGATGTGGGCGGCCCCTTGCGCACCCTGGGCTGGATCGTCGTCGCCCTGATCATCGGCAGCGTGCTCGGCGGCTACGTGGCGCTGGCCTCCTTCCTGGTCGATCAGGCCGTGTGGGTGTCCATCATCCTGGCCCTGCTGATCCTGTGCATCGCCCTTGCCGACGAGTTCATCGGCGGCTCCCTGCGCGGCCAGAGCCGGATCGTCACCGCGCTGCAGGCCAACACGGGCCTGCGCCGCCGCTCCCTGGAGCAGATCGGCGTTCTCGGCAGCGGCGCGGCGCGCCTTTGCCTCATGGTCATGGCGATCCTGCTGGTGCTTGCGCCCTGGGGCATTGAATCCACCGATCTCCTGGGCTCCGTGCGGGCGGTGTTCTTCGGGTTCAGCGTCGGCGACGTCACCATCTCGATCTCGTCGATCATGATCGCGGCCCTGCTGTTCGCGGCGGGCTTCACCATCACCCGGGTGATCCAGCGCTGGCTCGACAACACCTTCCTGCCCGCCACCGACCTGGATGCGGGCCTGCGCAACTCGATCCGCACGGCGGCGGGCTATGTGGGCGTCATCACGGCGGGCGTGATCGCCTTCACCTATCTGGGCCTCAGCCTGGAGCGGCTGACCATCGTGGCCGGCGCGCTCTCCGTGGGCATCGGCTTCGGCCTGCAATCCATCGTCAACAACTTCATCTCCGGCCTCATCCTCCTGTGGGAGCGCCCGATCCGCGTGGGCGATCTGGTGGTCGTGGCCGATGCGGAAGGCTATGTGCGCCGGATCAACGTGCGCTCCACCGAGATCCAGACCTTCGACCGGGCCACCCTGATCGTGCCGAACTCGAACCTGATCTCCGGCGTGGTGCGCAACCGGGTCCGCAACGACCGGGTCGGGCGCGCGCTCATCTCCATCCCGGTCCCCCGCGCCACGGACCCGGATCAGGTGGCGGAGATCATGCGCCGGGCGGCGCTCGCCCATCGCGAGGTCATGAGCGAGCCCTCGCCCCGCGTGTTCTTCAAGAAGGTCACGGAGAACACCATCGATTTCGATCTGGTCTGCTTCGTGGACGACATCGACGCGGCGGGCCGGGTGTCGAGCGATCTCTACTTCGAGATCTTCCGCGGCCTGCGCAAGGCCGGGGTGGGGGTTCCGCCGCCTGCGGCGGCTCCCCCGCCCGAGGCCTCGGAGCACGACGGGAAGAGCGCCCCCGGGGGGAAGGAGGGCGAGGATGAAACCTTAACCCTTCTCAAGGATAAGACTCCCGCATGAAATGTCTTGTCCTCCTGAGCCTCCTGGCCCCTGCGCTTGCGGGCTGCCAGAACGAGCAGCGCCCGCCCGCGGCGGGCCGAACCCCCAGCTTCTACGCCTCCATGGCCCGGGCCGACGCCGCCGTGGACGGCGCGATGGCGCGGGACATGGTCGGCGCCTACCGCCGCAACAACGGCCTCGGCCCCCTGGCGCTCGATGCCGACCTCCAGGCGGCGGCGCAGCGGGAAGCCGACGCCATGGCGGCGGCCGACCGGCCGAGCTCCGCCGACGCCTTCAAGGCCCGCCTCGCCGCTTCAGGCTTCAAGGCGCCCGCCGCCAACCTGTCGGCCGGCTACCACACCCTCGCCGAGGCGTTCTCCGGCTGGCGCGAGAGCGCCCAGCACAACCGGGTGATGCTCGACCCCCGCGCCACCCGCATCGGCATCGCCACGGCCTATGCGCCGGGGTCCAAGTACAAGGTGTATTGGGCCCTGGCGGTGGCCGCCGACAGGCGCTGAGGCCCGGCCCCGCCCGTTCCGGGCGGCGCCGTGCAACCTTGCATCGGAAGCGGAGTTCTCCTCCCCGTGCTCCGTCATGGTCCCAGGCCCGCCCGAATGAGGATGATCCGCCTTTATGCCCGCGTTCTCGGCCAGCTCGGGTCCGATCTTCGCGTCGGCGCTCTCCTGGCCTTCGCCAATGTGGCCCTGGCCATCTCGGCCTTCGCCGAGCCGATCCTGTTCGGGCGCATCATCGACGTGCTCACCCGGGCGCAGATCCCCGGCACGCCGGTCGTCACCTTCGGGTCCCTGACGCCCCTGATCCTCGCCTGGGTGGCCTTCGGGCTCTTCTCCATCGGGGCGGGCGCCCTGGTGGCGCTCCATGCGGACCGGCTGGCCCATCGCCGCAGGCTGGCGGTGGTGGCCAACTACTTCGAGCATGTGCTCGAACTGCCGCTCGCCTTCCACACCTCCACCCATTCGGGCCGGGTCCTGAAGGTGATGCTGGAAGGCTCAGGCGCCATGTCCTGGCTCTGGCTCGGCTTCTTCCGCGAGCACATGTCGGCCATCATCGCCCTGGTGGTTCTGCTGCCGCTCACCGTGTTCCTAAACTGGCGCCTGGGCCTTCTGCTCGTCGCCCTCGTGGCGGTCTTCACGATCCTCACCGCCGTGGTCCTGCGCAAGACCGAAACCCTGCAGGGCACCGTGGAGCGATACCATTCCAGCCTCGCGGAGCACGCCTCCGACGCCCTGGGCAACGTGCCGGTGATCCAGTCCTTCACCCGCATCGAGGCGGAGACGCGCTCCTTGCGCACGATCATCCACCAGCTGCTCCAGGCCCAGAACCCGGTGCTGGCCTGGTGGGCGCTGGCCTCCGTGGCGTCCCGCGCCGCGGCCACGATCACGGTGACGGCCATCTTTCTCATGGGCACGTGGCTTCATCTCAACGGGCTTGCCAGCATCGGCGAGATCGTCACCTTCATGAGCATGGCCACCATGCTCATCGGCCGGCTGGAGCAGGCGGTGAGCTTCATCAACCAGCTCTTCATGCAGGCCCCGAAGCTGCATGAGTTCTTCGAGATCCTCGACACCACCCCGGTGGTCCATGACCGGCCCGGCGCCAGGCCCGTGGAGCGCTTCAGGGGCGACGTGTCCTTCGAGGACGTGAGCTTCTCCTATGACGGCAAGCGCTCCGCCGTGCAGGACGTGTCCTTCGCCGTGGGGGCGGGCGAGAACGTGGCGCTGGTGGGCGCGACCGGCTCCGGCAAGTCCACCACCTTAGGGCTCCTGCACCGGGCCTTCGATCCGCAATCGGGCCTCATCCGGATCGACGGGTTCGACATCCGCGACGTGACGCTGGCGTCGCTTCGCCGCAACATCGGCGTGGTCTTCCAGGAGCCGATGCTGTTTGCCCGCTCCATCCGCGAGAACCTCCAGGTCGGGCGGCCCGAGGCCACGGACGCCGAGATGATCGAGGCCCTGGAGCGGGCGCAGGCGATCGAGTTCATCACCCGGCAGAC
>DATHAU010000297.1:0-2776 GCA_035296545.1 Microvirga sp. | reverse complement strand
GTTCACCAACCGAGCCTGCGGCCGCCACGCCTTCGCTCACATCTTCGACCGCGTGTGCGACCAGTACGGCATCGAGCACCGGCTCACCAAGGTGAACCACCCGTGGACCAACGGGCAGGTCGAGCGCATGAACCGCACCATCAAGGACGCCACGGTCAAGCGCTACCATTACGACAGCCACAACGAGCTGCGGACGCACTTGGGCCTGTTCCTGGATGCCTATAACCACGCCCGCCGGCTCAAGACGCTGCGCGGCCTCACGCCCTACGAGTTCGTCTGTCAGACCTGGACGAAGGACCCTGATCGGTTCAGGCTCGACCCGTCACACCACATCCCGGGACCGTACACCTAGAGCACGTTCAGCGCTTTCCGATTCAGAGGGGATTCCCGAGTGGGGCAGGACATGCGAGTCCACAGTCCAGACTTGAACGGGAGACGACGAGCATGGCGCGGGCCTATAGCCAGGATCTGCGGGATCGGGTGATCGATACGGCGCTGACGGGCGTGCCGGCTCGCCAGGCGGCAGCGCGGTTCGGTGTCGGGGTTGCCACCGCCATCGTGTGGGTGCGTCGGGCGCGCGCGACCGGGGAGCGCACGGCGCGTCCGCAAGGCCAGCCGCGACGCTCGAAGCTGGATCCGCATCGCGCCTTTCTGCTCGACCTGATCGAGGCAAAGGACGACATCAGCCTCGCCGAGATGCAGGAGCGCCTTGTGACGGAGCGGGGCCTCAGGGCGAGCGTGGGCACCATCTGGACCTTCCTCGACCGAGCCGGCCTGACGTTCAAAAAAAGTCCGCGCATGCACTGGAGCAGGACCGTCCTGATGTCATGAAGAGGCGCGAGGCGTGGTTCGAGGGCCAGCTCGACCTTGATCCAGCACGGCTGGTCTTCATCGACGAAACCGGAGCCTCCACCAACATGGCCCGCCTGCGGGGACGGGCCCTGCGCGGCGAGCGGCTCAGGTCGGGCATCCCACACGGCCACTGGAAAACCACGACCTTCGTGGCCGGTCTGCGGCTCACGGGCATGGTGGCGCCCCTCGTTCTCGATGGTCCGATGAACCGATCCGTGTTCCTGGCCTATGTCAGCCAGGTGCTGGCGCCGGACTTGAAGCCTGGCGACGTCGTGGTTCTCGACAACCTCCCGGCCCACAAGGGTGGCAGGGTGCGAGAGGCCGTCGAGGCGGCCGGCGCGACCATCCTCTACCTTCCGCCCTTGTCTCTCGTGGAACTGCGATAGTGTTGCTGGCAGACGAGACCCCGATCCGCCCTTGGGCTCAAAGCCCGTGCTGTAGCGTGGGGCTCGTCTGCCGACCGACACTGAACCTGAACAGTTGCCTGGGGCCGGGGCGCCCGCGCCGGACCCCGCAGATCAAGGACAGGCCCCCATGACCTTGCCACAGGACGTCATCGGCGTCGACGTCGCCAAAGACTGGATCGACACCTTCACGCTGTCGACGCTCAAACACCAACGGGTTGCCACGACAAAACAGGCGCTTGCGCGGTTTGCCCGCGCCGCCAAGGGAGCACTGGTCGTCTACGAGGCCTCCGGCGGCTACGAGCGCCCGCTGACCGACGCGCTAAACAAAGCGGGAACCGCCTGCGCCCGGGTCAACCCCCGTCAGGCCCGCGAGTTCGCCCGCGCCACCGGCAGGCTGGCCAAGACCGACCGAGTTGATGCCGAAATCCTCGCCCGGATGGGCCGGGCGCTCTCCCCTAGAACGACCGAGCCCGTCGATCCAGGCCGGGCGCGGCTGGCCGATCTCGTCGCTCGCCGTGACGACCTCGTAGCCAGCATCGGGCGCGAGAAGAACCGAGCGCGCACGACCCGAGATCCCTGGATCGCGAAAGAAATTGCAGGGCTGCTCAAGGTTCTGCAGGCGCACCTCAAGGCGGTCGACGAGCAAATCGCCGCCCAAGTTGATGCCTGCCCCGCACTCGCCGAGGACGGTCGCCGCCTCACCACCGTCCCCGGTATCGGCCCCGCCTTGCGCGCCGTCCTGATCGCTCGTCTGCCCGAACTCGGCCGACTCGACCATCGACGAATTGCAAGTTTGGCAGGACTTGCTCCCCACGCCCGCGACTCCGGAACCCTTCGCGGCAAGCGCCACGTCTGGGGAGGGCGTGCTGACATACGGCGCACCCTCTACCTCGCAGGCTTCATCGCCAGCCGATACGACCCCGCCCTTCGAGCGTTTCGCCAACGCCTCCAGAACGCTGGAAAACCCACCAAGGTCGCCATCACAGCCTGCGCCAGGAAACTCCTCACCGTCCTCAATGCCATGTTCCGCGATTCCAAGGATCACCGTAAACAGGCAGCCTGAAAGACAGTTGCTACAGCCTCGGCATATTCATGCAGAACCGACCGCCAAAGCTCTGGCTCGACTGCCGCCTCATAGAAGCGGTCGATGGCCGCTTCAAGCTTGGCTCCTTGGACGCCTGACGCCATGGCGCTCCCCAACGATTGCAGCACGATCTTGCTTCAGGGGGAAAGTGCCAGCAAGAATCAAACGCAGATCCGGTCAGCCTCGTCACTCCTCGGAGATCATGGCAAGGCGCGTCATGAGCGCGACCAGTTCGGACTGCCTGCTGGTTTGCGTCTTGGCGAAGATGGATTTCACCTGCGAGCGCACGGTGCCCACTTCGACGCCATGGGCTTCGGCGATGCCCACCAGGGTGTCACCGCACATCAGTCGGTTAGCGACTTTCGCCTCGCCCTTGGTCAAGCCAAAGACCTGCTGGAGCGTGCCGTCCGGGGGCTCGGGGCAGTCCTCCGGG
>DATHAU010000296.1:0-2245 GCA_035296545.1 Microvirga sp. | reverse complement strand
AGGTTCACTCCCTGCGCTGGTCCCACCTCTCATCGCGCCTTTTTCGCCTCGAGAGGGAGGGCCATGACCTCGTCCTCATCGATACCCCGGGCGCCGACAGCATCGTGGCCGCAGAGGCCATGAAGGCGGCTCATTTCTGCCTGCTTCCCGTTCGGCCGAGCGTCGCCGACATCGAGGCGACCAAAGCCACCGTGCGCTCCTTGAGCGACGGAAACAAAGCCTTCGCCTTCGTGCTCAACCAATGCCCGGCGGGCGGCCGCACCAGCCGGACCTCCAATGCCCGCATGGCGCTCCAACTCCTCGGCAGATCCTGCGACGTGACCCTCGCGCACCGCTCCGACCATATGGACGCGGTTGCGGCAGGCCTCGGCGTGACGGAGTTCGCCCCGTCGGGAAAAGCCGCCGATGAGATCAGGGCCTTGCTGCGATGGCTCCGGGTCAGGCTGCAGCGCCTGGACAACGCCCGGTCCGATGCCGAGGAAGAGGAGCCCGGCGGTTCCAGGGCCGGCGGGGCCGGCTAGGTCATCGGGGCGTTCGGATTAAGCCCCGACCCGACGCAGGGATCGATGGCGGATTGCTGTGGAAGAGCCCCCGGGGCGGCAGACGCCGGCGCTTGGAAAATTGCCCTTTCTCGAACCAGCCCTCATAAACGGACCCGGCTCCTCGTCGGAAGCCGTCTCACAGCCTTCGTTCAGAGGTTCTCATGGGTCGAATGCCTGCCGTCGCCGCATTTCTGGGCGCCTTGTCGATCACGCTCCCGGCCGCCTGGGCCCAGTCGCCGCCCGCCCTGCCGGCGCCGGTGCAGGCGGCTGTCCGGGAAAGCCGGGAAGCCTGCGCGCCCGACAAGGCCACCTTGGGAAAAGGCTTCGTCCAGCGGCGGGACGTGAATGGGGATGGGGTGGAGGACTACGTCCTCGATTATGCGGCGTTCGATTGCGGGGGGAGCTCCACCTATTTCTGCGGAAGCTCGGGCTGCCTGACGCAGGTGTTCGCCTCCCTGAAGGGCGGCCGCTACGCCAAGGTTCTCGACGAGAACGTGCAAGACATCCAGTTCAAGCAGATCAAGGGCCGGGCGGCCCTGCTGATCGGGCTGCACGGCTCCGGGTGCGGAAAGGTGGGGGCCGCTGCCTGCCATATGACGCTGTACTGGAACGGCGAGAGGTTCAGCCCGGCCAACTGACACGCAGGCGGCTGACGATCCGGGCCGCCCCGGACCCGGCGGCAGCGACAACAGGACACGGCATCGTGTTGGCGTCGTCGGCGAAAAGCCCCTATCTAGAGCGCCATCACCAGGCGCGCCCGAGACCCGGGCGCGCCGCCAAGGGGCCTTTCGATGAACGAACGAGTGAATCTGGCCGACATGCGCCAGGGCGTCCGCCCGGTCGACCACCCGCCCGCGAGGACGGGGCGGATCGGCGTGCTCCTCCTCAATCTCGGCACCCCCGAGGGAACGGGCTACTGGCCCATGCGCCGCTACCTGAAGGAGTTCCTCTCCGACCGGCGCGTCATCGAGACGCCGCGGCTCCTGTGGTGGCCGATCCTCAATCTCATCATCCTCACCAAGCGCCCGGGTCCCAAGGGGCGCGATTACGCGTCGATCTGGAACAACGACCGCAACGAGGGTCCGCTCAAGACCATCACCCGCAGCCAGGCCGAGAAGCTGGCCTCGCACATGCAGGGGATCGCCGGCGACAGGATCACGGTGGACTGGGCCATGCGCTACGGCAAGCCGGAGGTTCGCGAGCGCATCCAGGCGCTGCTCGACGGGGGCTGCGACCGGATCCTGCTGGTGCCGCTCTACCCGCAATACGCGGCGGCCACCTCCGCCACCGCCTGCGACCAGGCCTTCCGCGCGCTCATGGACATGCGCTGGCAGCCCACCGTGCGCGTCTCGCCGCCCTACCACGATGATCCGGTCTATATCGACGCGCTGGTGTCCTCCATGAAGGGGGAACTGGCAAAGCTCCCCTTCGAGCCGGAGGTGATCCTGGTGTCCTTCCACGGGGTGCCGAAGGAATATCTCCTGAAGGGCGACCCCTACCATTGCCAATGCGTGAAGACCTGGCGCCTGATGCGCGAGGCTTTCGGCTGGCCGGCGGACCGATTCCGCATGAGCTTCCAGTCCCGCTTCGGAACGGCGGAATGGCTCCAGCCCTACACGGACAAGACCGTGGAGGCCCTGGCGGAGGGCGGCGTCAAGCGCATGGCGATCATCGCCCCCGGCTTCTCGGCGGATTGCCTGGAA
>DATHAU010000295.1:0-8906 GCA_035296545.1 Microvirga sp. | reverse complement strand
ACGGACGGACTCGTGCCCCGCCTGCGGCGAAGCATCCTGCCGATCTCGACCTATGTGCTTCTGACCGAACCGGCGCCGGAACGGATCGCCGACGCGGTGCGCACGCCCATGGCGATCAGCGACAATCGCCGGGCCGGAGATTACTACCGCCTCGTCGACGATGGAGCGCGGCTCCTCTGGGGCGGCCGGATCACCACCCGGACGACGGAGCCGCGACGCCTCGCGGCGATGATGCAGAAGACCATGGCGTCGACCTATCCTCAGCTGAAGGGCGTGCGCGTCGAGACGGCCTGGTCGGGCCTCATGGCCTATGCGCGCCACCTGATGCCCCTCATCGGGCAGTTGCAGCCAGGGGTCTGGTACGCCTTCGGCTTCGGGGGGCGCGGCATGAACACCACGGCCATCGGCGGCCGGGTGATCGCCGAGGGCGTTCTCGGGCTGAGCGACCGCTACCGGCTCTTCGAACCCTTCGACCTGGCCTGGAATGGCGGTCCGTTCGGAATTGCGGCGGCGCAGCTCACCTACTGGACCTATCAGGCCCTGGATCTCGCCAGGGAACGTCGCGCGGCGCGCGCGGCATGATCGATGCCGCTCTTGCGCGAACGAAGGGGTCTTACGTTCGGATGACGGCTTGTTTCAGTCGTATCCAAGGCGCATGCGACGCTCCAGGAAGCGGCTGTAGGCGCCCATCCCGTAGGAAAACACCAGGAACACGGCGGCTGCGAAGACATAGCCTTCCATCACGGCGATGCCGACCCAAGCCGGATCGGTCATCGCGGTGCGAACGGTGGAGAGAAAATCCAGAAGGCCGATGATGGTGACGAGCGTCGTGTCCTGGAAGAACCCGATCGAGATGTTCACCAGCGGCGGGATCGCGATCTTCAAGGCCTGCGGCAGGACGATGAGGCGCATGGCCTGCCAGTAATGCAGGCCCATGGCGCTCGCAGCCTCGTGCTGGCCCCGCGGAATGGCCTGCAGGCCGCCGCGCACCGCTTCCGCGATATAGGCTGCGGCGAAGATGACGATGGCGATCTGCGCCCGCAGCAGCTTGTCCACCGTCATGCCGGTGGGCATGAACAGCGGCAGCATGACCGATGCCATGAACAGGATGCTGATGAGCGGCACGCCCCGGATCACCTCGATGAAAATGATCGCGAGCACCCGGATCGCAGGAAGCTTCGAGGAGCGGGCCAGCGCCAGCACGAGGCCGAGCGGGAAGCCGAGCGCAAGGCCCACGGCCGAGAGCAGGAAGGACAGGGGCAGCCCGCTCCACTGCGTCGTCGGCACATGGCGGAGCCCGAAGACGCCGCCCCCGATCAGGATCGCCGTTGCGGCAATCGTTGCGGCCCAGAGGCCCAAAAGGCGTCGGCTCCAGAAGCGCGGGATCATGGTGATCCCGAGCGCTCCCATGAACAGCCCCATGGCAAGAAGCACGCGCCAATGTTCGTCATAGGGATAAACCCCGAAGATCATGAAGCGCAGCTTCGCCGCATAGAACGGCCAGCAGGCTCCCTGGCCCACCTTGCAGGCCTGTGCCCCTCCCTCGGTGACGGCCCGGGTGACGAGCCAGCCCCAAGCTCCCTTGGCTGCAAGCCACAGGATCCACAGGCAGGCCAGCGTGATCACGGCGTTGACGGGCGTTCCGATCAGCGGCTTGAAGGTGCGATGGAACAGGCCCCGCCCCGGGTTCGGCCGACGTTCTATCGGCAGCTTCAGTTGCGCCTCGGCGATGTCGGTCGCGGTCGTCATGGCTCAGCGTTCCTTTATGGCGACGCGGCTGTTGTACCAGTTCATGAACAGGGAGATCGTGATCGACAGGCCAAGATAGACGAGCATGAAGATGGCGATGCCTTCAATGGCCTGGCCGGTTTGGTTCATGGTGGTGTTCGACACCATCACGAGGTCCGGATAGCCGATGGCGATGGCCAGCGACGAGTTCTTGAACAGGCTGAGATAGCTGCTCGTGAGCGGCGGGATGATCACCCGGAGAGCCTGGGGAAGCACCACGAGGCGCATGATCGGACCGTCTCGCACGCCCAACGCGCGGGCCGCTTCCCATTGACCTTTGCCCACCGACAGGATGCCGCTGCGCACGATCTCGGCAATGCCCGCGGAGGCCGACAGAGCAAGGCCAACGAGGAGGGCCGTGAATTCCGGCCTGAGTTGGGCTCCGCCCGTCAGGCGAAAGCGACCCTTCTCGGGCAGGCTGACGGCGAACTCGGGCTGAATGATCAGGATCGCAAGGACGGGCGGCGCCAGAAGGGCCAGGGCGGTCAGAGGCCAGGTGGTGCGCGCCCTGCCGGTTCTGACGCGTTCAGCCATCGTCCGCCGGCGCAGCCCGACCGCGAGCGCTGCTCCAAGAGCCAGCGCGGCAAGAACGGCTGAGTGTTCGCCGGTCCATTGAAAGGATGGAACGGTCAGGCCGCTGTTGCTCATGAACACATGGGGCAGGATCTCCCATGCATCGCGCACGGACGGCAGGCTCGTGACGATCAGGGCGTACCAGAGGAAAAGATACAGGAGGAGGGGGACGTTGCGCAGGGCCTCGACGTAGAGAAAGGCGAGAAAAGCAAGCAGCGGATTGCGGGAGAGGCGGGCGATTCCCACGAAAAGACCGATGATCGTCGCGAGCGCCACGCTCCAGGCGGAAACCCAGACGGTGTTGACGATGCCGGCCAGGAGAGCCCGGCCATAGGTATCGGTCGGCCTATAGTCGATGAGGGTCTGGCTGATGACGAAGCCGGCCTCGCGGCTCAGAAATCCGAAGCCGGTCGCGATGTTCTGCTCCGCCAGCTTCTGCGAGACGTTCGAAAAGAGGTAGAGCCCCAGAAGGACGATGCTTCCAACGGCGATCACTTGGTAGAGAACGGCCCGGAAGCGCAGGTTGTAGAGGAGCCTCGTCCCGTTCAGGGCAGCGATGCGCATGACAATCCTTTCCGGAACAGTGCTGAGGGCGGGACGGGCGGCCAAGAGCCGCCCGCCGATCTCAGATCACCGGAAGGGCGGCGAGTACAGAAGACCGCCCTCGGTCCAGAGCTTGTTGGGGCCGCGCGTCAGTCCCAGCCGGGTCTTGGGGCCGAGGTTGCGGTCGAAGACCTCCGCATAATTTCCCAGCGACTTGATGATATGGAAGGCCCACTTGTTGTCGAGGTTGAGCATTTTCCCGAAGTCGCCGTTTGTGCCCAGCATGCGCTGAACCTCAGGGTCCTCGCTCTTGAGTTGAGACTCCACGTTCGCCTGAGTGATGCCCTTCTCCTCGGCGGCGATGAGCGCGTAGACCGTCCAGTTCACGATGTCGCGCCAGTTGGGGTCGTTCTGGCGGATCGCCGGGGCGAGGGGCTCCTTGGAGATCGTCTCGGGCAGAACCACGTATTGCTCCGGGTCGTTGGCGATCGCCCGCACGGAAGCCAAGTCCGAGCGGTCTGTCGTAATGGCGTCGCAGCGTCCGTTGAAGAAGGCGTTGCGCCACTCGTCGGAATTCTCGAACACCACCGACTCGTACTTCACGTTCTTGGGCCGGAAGTAGTCCTCCAGATTCTGGAGGGTGGTCGTACCCGGCAGAAGACAGATCGCGGCGTTCGCAAGTTCGCCGGCGCTTTTCACGTTGAGCTTGGCCGGCGCCATGAGGCCCTGCCCGTCATAGAAGACGACCGGGCCGAAATCGAGGCCGAGGGAGGCATCGCGCGAGAAGCTCCAGGTGTTCTGGCGCGACAGGATGTCGACTTCGCCCGACTGAACCGCCTGAAACCGCACGTTGGTGTTGAGCGGCACGTACTCGACCTTGTCGGGTTCGCCGAACACCGCTGCCGAAACGGCGCGGCAGATGTCCACGTCGAACCCGCGCCGAACACCCTTGTCGTCCGCATAGGAGAAGCCGGGAGCGACAGGGGATACGCCACAGAGAAGCTTACCGCGCTTCTTGACCGTATCCAAGGTTGCCTGAGCCGAAGCCGGAGCTGCCGAAAGGGCGGCCACGCCGGCAACGAGGCCCATTGCAAGCCATCGGGTCAAATGTTTGGATCGCGTCATCGTACTCCCTCTCTCCATTGCGCCTTATCCGGTCGCCACCGGCTCAAGCTAGACCCGAAGCAACGACACTTTCAAGAGCGGATTTTCCTTACGTAAAGCGCGTTGAATCTTGCTGATCGACGAAAAGGGATGCACTCTTTGCTCTCTTCATCCCCGGCCGCCAGGGCCGCCTTTCCTCCGCGAGCGCTCCATGCCCGTCCTGCCCAAAGCCGATATCGTCTTGACCAACGGCCGCGTCTTTTGCGGGCTCAACGAAGGAGTTGCAGAAGCGGTCGCGCTGTGGGCGGGACGCGTCTTGGCCACAGGGTCCGCAGCCGACATGGAGCCTTTGACGGGGCCCTCCACACGGGTGATCGACCTTGCGGGACGCCTGGCGACGCCCGGCCTGTGCGACTCGCACATGCACCTCCTGCCTTATGGCGTCATCATGGGTCATGTGGACGTGCGCTCGGCCTCGGCGCCAACTCTTGCGGCATTACTCGAACGGGTTAGAGAGCGTGCCTCCGTCACGCCCCCCGGCCAGTGGATTCAGGGACGGGGATACGATCAGTTCGCGCTGGATGTCGGACGTCATCCCCTCCGCGAGGAACTGGATGCGGCCGCGCCCGATCATCCTGTCGCGGTCGTCAGGGCCTGCGGCCACGTGACCATCTGCAACTCACGGGCCCTTGCGCTTGCAGGCATCGACGAAGCGACGCCGGTTCCACAAGGCGGAGCCATCGAGCAGCGGGATGGGCGGCTGACGGGCCTCCTGGCCGAGACCGGGCGGGACCGGCTGAAGGCGGTGCTGCCCGAACCGACGGATCAGGAACTCGTGCAGGCCATCGACGATGCAGGCCGGGCCTGCCTGTCGTACGGCATTACGAGCGTCATGGATGCCGGGGTCGGCATGAGGGCCGGATACAGGGAGGTTGCGGCCTACCGCACGGCGCAAAGACTCGGCCGCCTGCCCGTGCGCACCACGCAATGCCTGTTGGGAGGGCCCGGCGGCATCGTGGAGCAGGCTTATGCCGACGGGATGGTGACCGGCGCAGGCGACGCCATGCTGCGCGTCGGCCCGGTGAAGATATTCACCGACGGCAGCGCCGGCGGGAGGACGGCCGCCATGACAGAGCCCTATCTCGGCGAACCCGAGACGAGGGGCCTGATGCTCCTGCACGACAACGAGATGAACGATCTCGTGCATGATTATCACGCCAAGGGTTATCAACTCGCGATCCACGCCATCGGCGACGCGGCCATCGAACAGACGCTCAACGCCTTCGAGCGGGCGCTCGAGGCCATGCCGGATCCGGACCGCCGCCACCGGATCGAGCATGCGGGCTACGCAAGGGCCGACCAGAACGCCCGCATGAAGCGGCTCGGCGTTCAGCCGGTGCCGCAGCCCGTGTTCATCTACGACTTCGGCGATCTGTACATCTCGGTGGTCGGAGAAGGGCGGGCGAAGCCTTCCTATCCGCTCCGAACCTGGATCGATCTCGGCTTCAAGCCTGCGGCCGGCAGCGACGCCCCGGTCTGCGACATCAATCCGTTCCCGAACTTCTTCACCATGCTGACCCGCAGGACCTCCCACGGAACGGTGATGAGCGAGGGGGAGACGGTTTCGATCGCCCAGGCTATCGCAGCCTTCACGGAGTTCGGCGCCTACGTGAACAGGGCCGAGCACGAGGGGGGCCGCCTCGTTCCGGGCCTCGTGGCGGATGTCGCGGTGTTCTCACGCGATCTGTTGTCGGCCTCTCCCGAGGAGATTCTCCACGACACCCGATGCGACCTCGCCATCCGAGGAGGCGAGGTGGTCTTCGATCGTTCCGGAGAGGCGGTCTGACGGGATCGTGCTTGTCGACCGGGGGAAGTGCAGGATCCGGGAGCGCCTGCCCCCGGGTCGCCTTCATGTGCGCACCGGGAAAACGCGCGGGCTCAACTCATCGAGGCCGCGCCCGGCCCAATCACGCTGCGGCGCAGCCGCAACGGCTTCCGCCTGTCCCCTTCGCAGCATTTCGAGATCCTCATCGATCTCGAAGCCCAGGACCTCGCCGTCCCGAACCACCTGGCGGCCGTCCACGAAAACGTCCTTGATGGCCCGGTCGTTGGCCGAGTAGACAAGGCTGCGGATCGGCTCATAATCGGGCTGCATGTAGGGATTGCTCATATCGACGACGGAGAAGTCGGCCTTGCAGCCGGGAGCCAGGCGGCCGAGATCCGGGCGACGGATCATGTCGGCTCCAACGGCCGTCGCGGCCATGAAGGCATCCCTCGTCGTCGAGGCGGTGAAGCTTCCCGCGATGATGCGCCCCGCATAGCAGGCCATGCGAAGCTCATCGAGCATGTTGTGGGGGAAGCTGTCCGTGCCGATCCCGCACCGGATGCCGGCCTTCATGTAGCGGCTCAGGGTGTTCAGCGCGATGCCGCGGCGGGCGAACACCACCGGGCAATGCGCCACCTGGGCCCCGCTGTCGCGCAGGCGCTCGAAGTCGTTGGCGTGCGGCCAATGCAGCCAGGGATGATCGTTCAGGAAGATGCAGTGGCCGATGATCGTGTCCGGCCCGAGCGCCCCGATCCTGTCCAGCCATTCGACGGGCGTGCAGCCATAACGGCGCATGATCTCCTGGAACTCGACGATGCTCTGCGCCGCATGGATCTGGATCGGCTGATGGCGTTCCCGCGCCGCATCGAGCGCGTCGCGGATCTGGCCTTCCGTGCAGGTATCGATCTGGGCCGGGCCGAAATACCCGGTAATGCGGCCGCTCGGATGCCTTGAGGCCGCGTCGGCGATTTCGATTGCCTCGCGCAGCAGCCTGTCCCCGGCCGCCGGGTCGAGGTCATACTCGACCGAGTGCCCGTTCCGGGTCTTCCAGGGGCCGGACCGGAACATGCCCCAGAGAACCGCGCGGATTCCGGTCTCGGCATACTCGTCAGCCCAGGTCTCGCGCGGCCTGCCAAGGTCGCAGATGGTCGTCACGCCGCTCTTCAGGAGCTCCGACGCGGCGACGCGCAAGGCGGGGCGCGTATATTCCGGGCCGATCTGGAAGACGGGCATGAACTCGTAAAGGGAGCTCTGGCCGAGGCGCGGGCTGCCAAGCTCTTCCAACATGCCCTTCCATCCGGGCTCGTGACCGGGATGACTATGGACGTTGACGAATCCGGGAATGATCATGATCCGGCGCGCATCGACCTCGACATCGGCCGAGCCGGCATAGCCCTCGCCCACGTGAACGATGTCGCTGCCTTTGATCACGAAGTCGGCATTGCGCAGATAGACATGGGACTGAGCGGCTGCGTCCCATGCGACGATCCAGTCGCAGCTGCGGAAAAGTGTCGTCCTTGCATCAGCATCGGTCATTCCAGGCTCCACATGACTTACAGGTCATCGATCGTACATAGATGGGCAGGCCGGTGCGGCATCACCCTTGAGGGAGGAGGGCTGACGCGGAAGCCCGCATCAGGCGCACATGACCGACGGCCATCACGACCGCGGCCTGCGTCGGCTCGACAACGGGAATGCCAACGGCGTCTTCCAGGGAGGCGCGAAACCGCGCCATGCCGGCGCAGCCCATGACGAGAACGTCGGCGCCGTGGGCGGCCCTCAACGTCCGGCCCACCTCGACCATGCGGCCCAGCGTCCTGTCATCGTCGGAAAGCTCCGCCACACCAAGGCCGATGGGAAGGTCGGCCGCAAGCCGCTGGGTCACGCCCATGGCGGCGAAATAGCGCAGATGACGGGGAATCGACGTCGGCAGAATGGCGATGACGCCGAACCGCTGCCCGAGAGTGAGGGCCGTGAGCACGCCACATTCGGCAATGCCGAAGACCCGGCGGCGGCTCTGCTCGCGAAGCGCGAAGAGGCCGGGGTCCGAGAAGCAGGCGATCACGAAAGCGCCGGCGTCCTCCTCCAGCGCAGCGGCTTTGCGCAGCATGGGCGTAATCACGCCGTCGACATCGCGCTGGGATTGGATTCCGGCAGGACCCTCGGGCAGAGACAGGCAGACGATGTCCGGTCCGTCCGTGCTCCTCAACGGGGCGACGGCCGCATCGATGCCGGCCGTGACCGGCTCGGACGAGTTCGGATTGATCACGAAAACCGTCGACGTCATGATCGTCATGCCCCTTAAGTCAGCGGCAGCGAAAAGGGCGCCAGCGCGGCGAAGGAGCGACCTTGCGGATCGTCCTTTTCCGCCCGCCGGCAGGCCCGCCGCTGCGCATCCTGCAACTCCCGAACGGCGCCGTCGTAGTCGAGATTGACGATGTGCCGATCCTTCAGAATGGCTTTGCCATCGACGTAAACATCACGAACGGCGCGCTCGGCGGCGCAATGAACGAGATTGCGCAACGGGTCGTGAACAGGCTGCATGGCGGGATGGTTCAGGTCCACAAGCACCAGGTCCGCCTTGGCCCCGGGGGACAGGCGTCCGAGATCATCGCGCCCGAGGGCCTTTGCCCCGCAGGTGGTCGCGGCCGAGAACAAGCCTGCCGTGTCGAGGTCGAAGACGCTCCGGCCGGCGATGCGGGAGCAGATCATGGCTTCGCGCATCTCTTCGAGCATGTTGAAGGGGTAGCTGTCGGTGCCGAGGCCGACATTGACGCCGGCGCGCCGGTAGGCGCCCAGGCTCTCCAAGGTCATGCCGCTGCGGGCGAAGGTGACCGGACAATGGGCGACCGACGTGCCGGTCCGGGCGAGCCTGTCGAGATCGTCGCGGCTGCGCTGCCGGGTCCAGGAATGATGATCGAGGAAGATGCAGTGCCCGAGGATCAGGTCGGGTCCAAGGATGCCGAGGCGCTCCAGCATGGCGGGAGCCGTCTCGCCGGTTCGGCGCAGCAGTTCCTCGTGTTCGGCCATCGTCTGGGCGGCGTGGATCGGGATGCGCATGCCGCGGCTGCGC
>DATHAU010000294.1:0-7663 GCA_035296545.1 Microvirga sp. | reverse complement strand
ACCTTGGCCATGCTCTTGAAGAGCTCGCCCGACAGGTGCAGGGGAGTCCCGACCCCGGAGGAGGCGTAATTGTACTTCGTGGGGTCGGCCTTCAGCAGGGCGATCAGCTCCGGGACGGTCTTGGCCTGCACGCTGGGATGGACCACCAGCACGTTGGGCACGATGACCAGAAGCGAGACGGGGCTGAAGTCCGCCACCGCGTCATAGGGCTTGCGCTTGAGCATGAGCGGGTTGAGAGCATGGGTCGCGACCGTTCCCATGAGGATCGTATAGCCGTCCGGCTCCGCCTTGGCGACGCGGGCGGCCCCGGTGCTGCCTCCGGCGCCCGCCACGTTCTCGACGATCACCTGCTGGCCCAGGCCCTCGGACATCTTCTGGGCGATGATGCGGGCCACCACGTCGGTGGAGCCTCCGGCGGCAAAAGGCACGACCATGGTGATGGTGCGGGCCGGAAAGGTCTGAGCCGCCGCGGACCCGAGCCCGAGGGCTGCTCCCGCCAGAAGGGCGCCGCCGGCGAGGAGCGCCTGACGGCGTGTGGTTCTGAACATGATCGGGTTTCCTGTCGCTGAGGGGGCGCATCCCAAGGGTAAGGCGAGGTCGAAGGTTTTCGATCCATGGATGTCGGATCGGTCCCAGGATGGGGCCTCGTCGGGCTCCACCGTGGCGGTGCCGCCTTGGGCTGCCCGGACCGGGGGATCTTTGTGAAACCCTGTTGCCTGGAGGCTGGAGCATCGTCGCGCAGGCGCACGCGTCAA
Source organism: Microvirga sp. (assembly GCA_035296545.1). GTDB lineage: Bacteria > Pseudomonadota > Alphaproteobacteria > Rhizobiales > Beijerinckiaceae > Microvirga. Next base: position 6,908 of record DATHAU010000294.1, on the reverse strand, counting down.
GGCTCCGGGCGGAGAGAGACGGAGGCGGGAGAGCCCGCCTCCGTCGCGGCAGCCTTAAGGCTTCGGTGCGGTCGCCGGCGTGTTGCCGGGGGTGTTGACGTTCTGCGGGGGCGGGTTGGTGTTGCCCGCAGCGCCCTGACGGTTCGCGTCACTGCTGTAGCGGAACTCGGGCGCGTTCTGCAGGTCCGCCTTGGTCATCTTGACCATGGCGCGCGCCAGCATGTTGCCGTTGTTGCCGCCAGTCGCGGCACCGCCCGCAGCGGTCGTCCCGGCCGTTCCGGCGCCACCCATGGTGCCGGCTGCTCCGGGCGAGCCCGTGGTGCCTGCGGCCGTGCTGCCCGTCGTGGCAGGCTGGTTGCCGGTGGCCATCCCGCCGGTGGCGGTGCCCGGCACGGTCACGCCGCCCGCGGTGTTGGTGCCGGTCGCGCCCTGGTTGGCGTTCGAGGAGGCCTGGACCTCCTGGTTCGACATCCATTGCACCTGGTCAAACGGGATCGCAACGTCCTTCTGGCCGATGCCCAGGAAGCCGCCGACGCCCACCACGAGGCCGTGGATCTTGCCCTGACGGTCGACCAGAACCTCGTCGATGTCGCCGATCTTCTGGTTGTCCGCGCCGTAGACGTCGATGCCCATCAGCTGCGAACCGCGCATGAGGTCCTGCGGCATCTGGGTCATGATCTGTCCGCCTCCGACCGGTTGGGTGGGAGCGGACGTCTGAGCCAGGGCTGTGCCGGCCATCAGAGCCGTTGCGGCAAGGCCTGCCGCAAGCTTCATCTTCAGCATGTCTTCCTCCGTCTTAGAGAACACGCCACAAGGGCGCTTGGAGGATCAACGGGCAAGCAGGGCAGGGGTTCAGGAAGATATGTGAGAGACCGGCGACTTTCGCCCCGAGGCGGGCTTGTCGTGGAACGGCCGCGCTTGAGCAACCTTCCGGTTTCGGTCGCCGGGCGCCGTTTGCAGGATGGCCGGCCTCAGGCGTCCCCGTTCCGGTCGCCCCGCCCGAGGGTCCAGACCTGGCCGGGCCGCATGGCGGTGAAGCGCCGGGCGGCGATCCCCCCGGCCCGCAGGGCGGCCGCGAGGTCGCGGGGCGGCTGGTCGACGCCTTCGTTGGTCAGCTTGAACGTTCCCCAGTGGAAGCCGAGGGCGGACCTGGCCTTGAGGATCCGGAAGGCGCGAACCGCATCCTCCGGGTTCATGTGGTGGGGGGCCATGAACCGGCGCGGCTCATAGGCGCCGATGGGCAGGAGGGCGACATCCGGGCCGGGGTGCCGGGCGGCGATCCCCTGGAAGTGCCGCCCGCCGCCAAAGCCCGTATCGCCCGCGAAGTAGAGGGACCGGCCTCCGCCGCGCAGGACGAAGGAGGCCCAGAGCGCGTGGTTCCGATCGTTGGTGGCGCGGGCGGACCAATGATGGGCCGGCTCGGCGATCGCCTGGAGACCGGGCGCGAGTTCAAGGCGGTCGCCCCAGTCCAGGGTCGTCACGGCGATGCCGGGGTGTTGCGCCCGGACGATTGTGTCGTTGCCGAGGGGCGCCACGATGCGCGGCTGGTCCCGCTGCCAGAGCCGCGCAAGGGTGGGAAGATCCATGTGGTCGTAATGGTTGTGGGAGAGGAGCACCGCGTCGATGCGGGGCAGATCGTCGAACCGGATGCCCGGCGGGTTGTACCGCCGGGGCCCGGCGAAGGGCACCGGGCTAGCGCGCTCGGACCAGATGGGGTCCGTCAGGATGTTGCGGCCGGCCATCTGGATCAGGAAGGTGGCGTGTCCGACGAAACTGACGCGCAGGCCGCGCGGCCCCAGGCGAGCCGGAGGGGTGTCCTGGAACGGGCTTGGATAAGCTTCCGGCCAGGGGACGTCCCGCTCGGCGAGACGCCAGCGCAGGAACTCGCCGAGCCCGCGAGGCGGGGTCCCGCCGGGGTTGAAGAAGCGCTGCCCGTCGAAGTGATCGCTGGGCGGGCCGTTATAGTAGAACCCGCCCTGGGACGCGTGAGCGCGCGAGGCTGCGCCGAGAAAGGGCAGCGCCCCGACCAGTTTCGTGAACCTTCTGCGGGATAGCACGTCACGTCCTCTCGTGTCTGGATCCGGCGCCGTAGGCTTGGTTTCGGACATTCCGGCTTCAGGCTCCAGAATGCCCATACGGCAAGGGTTGGTCGAGGGAAAATGATCCCCCGGGTGCTGGCGCCTGCCGTCCGCATCGGACGGCAACGCTCCGGCAGGGTCCGGACCTGGCCTGTCGCGGGGCATCATCGGCGGGAAAGCGGCGGGAGAGCCGGCCTAGCCCTGGGGCGGATTCGGGAAAAACCGCTGCCGGAGAGCGGCCCATTTCCGGACGCCCCAGATGGTGAAGCGGCCCACCGGCGCGCGCAGGAACGGCACGTCATAGGCGATCAGCAGAAGTCCCAGCGGCAGCATCCACAGGCCCAGGAACGGCAGGATCGAGAAGACGCCGCCGAGCATCAGGAGCACCCCCACCGGAATGCGAACCCAGCGGGAATCCGGGTGGCGCAGGCTCCGGAGGACGCGCGCCACCTTGCCGGGCACCTCGTGTTCGAGTTGCCGAAACGCCCGTCTCAGAATGGCCCTGCCGTTGCCTGTGGTCATATCCTCTGAATGACCCAATCGGGAAAACGGTTCCGTCGTTCCTCAGGCGGGGCGACCCGACACCGGCTCGCGCGTTGTCACGTCACGCAGCAGCAGCAAGGAGCCGAAGTGCCCGACACCAGCCACGCCGAAATCCTCGATCAGGTCGCGCTCGCCTTCTCCGATTGGAGGCCCCTGAGCCATGTGGAGGATCCTCTCCACAAGGATCTGTCGGCGGTTGCGCGCGTGGGCGACAGCCTCTTCCTGGCCTGCGACGAAACGGCCAGCGTGGAGCGCCTGCGGCGCCTGGAGGACGGCCGCTTCGGCGACCACCGGCACTTCGCCCTTGACGAGTTCGTGGATCTCCCGGGAGGAGCCGAGGGCGAGATGGATATCGAAGGCCTGTGCGTCGAGGGCGGTTTTCTCTGGATCGTGGGCTCCCACTCCCTGAGGCGGTGCAAGCCGAAACGCCAGGAGAGCGATGCCGACGACGCGCTGGCGCGGATGGAGGAGATCGAACGGGAACCGAACCGCTATTTCCTCGGGCGAATCCCGCTCGTCGAGGAGGAAGCAGGGCTCCTGGCGCCCGCCCGATCCGACGGGGAGCGCCATGCGGCCTGGCTCAAGTTCGGCAAGCGGCGCAGCGCCCTGGCCCGCTGGGTTGCCGACGATCCCCACCTCGGGCCGTTCCTGAAGATCCCGTCGAAGGAGAACGGGTTCGATGTGGAGGGCTTGGCCGTGCGCGGCAGCCAGGTGTGGCTCGGGCTGCGCGGCCCTGTGCTGAGGGGGCATGCCGTCATCCTCCGCCTGGATTTCAAGGAACAGGGACCCGATCGCCTCAAGGCCCGCCGCATCGACGGCCGGCGGCGCTACCGCAAGCACCTGGTGGACACCCGGGGCCTGGGAATCCGCGACATGCGCTTCGACGGGGACGACCTGCTCCTGCTCGTCGGCCCGACCATGTCCCTGGAGGGGCCCGCCTTCCTGCTGCGCTGGCGCGGCGCGGCCCGGGACGACGCGTCCGGGGTCGTGGACCCGGGCCGGATCGAAACGGTGGCGGAACTGCCGTACCAGCTTCATGCGGATCACCCGGAGGGCATCGACCTCTGGCCGGAGGGCGGTCCCGGCGCCCTGCTGGTGATCTACGACGCCCCGGCTCCGGAAAGGACGGACCCGGACGCCTTCACGGTGCTCGCCGATGTGATCCGTCCGTCCCGCAGGCGCGAGCATGGGCTCGTCTCACGGGCCCGTCATGTCGTGGCGCACGTCACGGGCCAGGGGTGACGCCAGAGCCGCGCGTGGCCCGGCGTGCGGCCGGTTCGGGTCAGCCCGAGAGGCTTTCCCGGTCGAGCACCTCCCTGGTGCGGCGGTAGAGGGCTTCCGCCTTGTCGTGGGACCCGCCGATGCAGAGAACCCCGAGCTTGCCGAACTCCGACAGGGCGCCGATGAGGTGAAAGACCACGCCCTGCTGACAGGCTCCGTCGAAATGCAGCCCGTTGAGGGCCGCGATGTCGATGAGATCGGTGGGCGTGAGGCCCCGATAATGCTCGGCCTCGAGATTGTCCGAGGCGTAATAGCACCGCTCCTGCCCGGCAGGGGTCACGAAGGCCCCGGTGGCGGGATCGTAGCGCCCGTCGGTCAGGAATTCGAGCATCATGAACGGGTGCGTGGTTCCGCCCTTGCGCAGATTGATCTCGATGGCGAAATGGCGCCAGGCCTCGCCCTGCCGGACCGACAGGAAATCGATGGCGAAGCGGCCGAGCACTCCCTTCCCGGCCAGGACGCGCGCCGCCTTCAGCCCGTCGTCCTGGATCTCGAGGCGGTAGCTGCCGTCGGCCGGAAAGCGGCAGCCCAGGAACACCTGCCCGCTGTCGCCTCCCAGCACCTGGTCATGGGTGGAGACGGCCGCGAGTTGTCCGAGCGGGTCGACGCGGAACTGCGCCGACGGGGAGCGCTTCACCTCCCCCTCGATGAACTCTTCGACGATCCCGCCCATGGCGGCGAATTTCCCGGAGAACAGGTCCCAGGTCATGTCCTGCGCCTCGAAGGCGAGGCCGGGCAGACGATCCTGAACCCAAGGTCTCAGGGCGGAGCCTTCGGGTGCGTCCCGGTAGGAGAAGACCGCGTTGCCCTCGCCGGAAAAGCCCTCGTCCAGTTTCACCACCGCCCGCCTGATGCCGGGGCGGCGGGCCTTCAGCTCCACGAGGGCGTCGGCGATCTCGTCGGCGCTGTGGAGATCCTCGAAGCCCTCGGGCATGGCGACCCCGGCCTCGCGGAAGATCTTGCGCGAGCCGCTCTTGGACCCCCATGCCAGCAGGCTCGGATCGCAGCCATAGATGGGCAGGCCGAGGCGCAGGGCCAGGGCGCGCTCGTGCTCCGTGACGTTGAAGCACGTCATATAGGCGCAGGAAGGATCCGGGATCGCCTCCTGGATGTGCTGCATCAGCCGGGGCCTCTCAAGGATCTTTTCCGTGAGCGCAAGGGGCGAGCCGTCATGGCAGGACAGGAAGGTGAGGCGCTTCCTGGCGTGCTGGGCCGGAATGCCCGGGAGAAGATGCCGGTAGTAGTCGATGATCGCTTCCGGGATGGGGCGGCTCGACATGTAGATCACGCGGGTGCGGGGAAGCCGCAGCAGGAGCAGGTAGCAGAGCATCCGCTCCTCGTAGTGATGAGCGCCGGAAATCCTTGCGAGCACCTCGCGGTCCATGGTCAGGCTTGGAACGATCAGAACGGTCCGCGGTGCGTCCGGGGCGGAGAATGCGTCGAAGGTCCCGGCCAGTCCCGCCTGGAGGTCCGCGAACCTGTCCGGCCCGACGGAGCGCCGCCCGTCGCCGGCGTCATCGAGGCCTGTCGTGCCGTCTGCTGCCACGGAAATTCCACATTCGCCTGCGGGCCGTAAAGCGGGGTCACATCCGTCGGGAGCTCCCAGACGGAGCGCCGCTCCGTCCCCTCCATCGGAACGCCTGCCGCCGTTGTTTGGTTGCCCCTGACGGCATCGCGGCCTGTCGGAGGGCGCCGGCGGAGGGCGACCGCCGCAGCCTGCGGGGCAAGCCGCCGCTCAGACCGGGACGTTCCAGATGTCGTCCGCGTATTCGCGGATCGTGCGGTCCGACGAGAACCAGCCGACCCGGGCCGTGTTCAGCACGCTCGAACGCCACCAGGCCGAGGGGTTGCGCCACAGGGCATCGACCTGCCGTTGGGCGTCCCAGTAGGAATCGAAGTCCGCGGCGACCATGAACGGGTCGTCCGACGTGACCGCATCGACCAGGGGGGCGAAGCGGCGGGGCTCACCCGGCGAGAACAGGCCTGTCATGATCAGGTCGAGCGCCTGCCTGAGACGGGGCGAAACGTCTGCGCCATGGAACCCGTTCCTGCGGCGGGCCTCAATCTCGCCCGCGGTCAGTCCGAAGATGACGATGTTGTCAGGCCCGACGCATTCGCGGATCTCGATATTGGCGCCGTCGAGGGTGCCGATCGTCAGGGCCCCGTTGAGGGCGAGCTTCATGTTGCCGGTGCCCGACGCCTCCATGCCGGCGGTGGAGATCTGCTCGGACAGGTCAGCCGCCGGGATGATGGCCTCGGCCAGGCTGACATTGTAGTTGGGCAGGAACACGACTTTCAGGCGGCCCGCCGCCACCGGATCGGCGTTGACCACCCCTGCCACGTCGTTAGCGAGCTTGATGATCAGTTTCGCCTGATGGTAGCTGGCGGCGGCCTTGCCGGCGAAGATCTTGACCCTCGGCGCCCAGTCCCGGTCGGGTTCGGCCCGAATGGCGTCGTAGAGCGCCACCGTCTCAAGGATGTTCAAGAGTTGCCGCTTGTACTCGTGAATGCGCTTGATGTGAACGTCGAACAGGGCGCCCGGATCGATCCGCACCCCGGTCCGCTCGGCGACGATCTTGGCCAGATTCGCCTTGGAGACAGCGCGCTGGTTCCTGAACAGGTTCTGGAACGCGTCGTCGTCCGCCAGCTTGTCCAGCCGGATGAGCACTTCCGGGTCGTCCAGGACCCCTTCGCCGAGTTCCCCCACCAGGAGGCGGGTCAGCGCGGGGTTCGCCTGATGAAGCCAGCGCCTGAAGGTGATGCCGTTGGTCTTGTTGACGATGCGTGCGGGGTAGAGGGCGTGCAGGTCCTGGAACACGGTCTGGCGCATCAGGCCGGTGTGGAGCGCCGACACGCCGTTGACCTTGTGGGCTCCGACGAAGGCCAGATGGCCCATGCGCACGTGCCGCCCGCTCTCCTCGTCGATGATCGAGACGGACCTGATGAAATCGTTGTCGGCCGAGCGATGGACCAGGGGCTCGAGGTGCTGCCAGTTGATCCGGTAGA
>DATHAU010000293.1:0-2713 GCA_035296545.1 Microvirga sp. | reverse complement strand
TCAGCCCTACAAGGCTCACCCCCGCCTGTGCTCTGTTCGGAAAGGGCCTTCCCTCACCCGGCTGCTGCGCAGCCACACTCTCCCACTCGGGAGAGGGGGAGTGGCTGTACCAGCCTTCGAGCTTTTCATCCGAGTGGAGAGCTTTGACCCTGCGACCCCACCCCTGCCCCTCCCCGCAAGGGGGAGGGAGGAGCGCGCCCCATCCTGCACCCGATCCCCTTCCCTCACCAGGAGGAGAGGGGTTGGCCCTCTCCGGACGAAGCGCGGTGCCCGGTGAGCAGGACAAGGCGCAGCGCCTCTTCCTGCATTGGCCCGCCCTCATCCCTTCCTCTCTCCCACCCGGGGGGAGAGCGACGCGCTGGTCTGCACTCTCACCCTCTAAGAAAGGGTCGGAGCTGATTTCGCCCCGTCCTCGCAGGCAGGCCCGGACCCGGGCGGAACCTGCCTCAATCCCGGTACGCGCCCTCGACCGGCGCGGACAATTCCCGGTCGGCCTCGCGGATCTCGGCCGCAGCCGCCGCGAAGGAGGGGCGGCGCTCGAGCCTCTCGTACCAGGCGAACAGAGCCCCGTGCGGCCCCAGCGGCGGGCCGCCCAGGCGGCGGGCGTAGAGCACGGGCATGAACACGGAGATGTCGGCCATGGAGAAGGCGCCGCAGAGATATTCCTTGCCTTGGAGCTTCCCGTCGAGATCGGCGAAATGGGAGGCGAGAACGGCCTCCGCTTCCCTCGCCCGGGCCTCGTTCGCCTCCCAGCGCCCGGATTCCCGCGCGCCCGGCTCCGTGCGGTGCATGAGGGCGCGCAAGGGGATCAGCATAACCTCGTCGGCGAAGAGGTCGAGGAGGCGGCAGCGCGCCCGCTCCATGGCCCCTTGCGGGAGGAGCGCGTGCTGGGGGTGGGCGTCCTCGAGATATTCCAGGATCACGGTCGAGTCGTACAGGGTCAGATCCCCGTCCATGAGAACGGGCACCTGGCCCTTGGGGTTGGCGGCGAGCACCTCCGGGTGCTTGGGGCTGTAGCCCCGGGTCTGGCTGAACGGCACCCCGATCCGCTCGAAGGGCAGGTCCTTCTCCCGCAGGGCGATCTCGACCTTGCGGGAGAACAGGCTCAACGCGCCGGAATAGAGCTTCATCATGGGGCCTTTCCGCCTTCCGGGAGATCAGCGTCCGAGGGACGGCGGCAGGAGATCCTGCCGGGAGGCGATATTCTGGCCCTCCACGTCGGCCCGGGACAACCCGATATCGTGCAAGGCCTGATCGTCCATCCCGTAGAGGATCCGCGACGTCCGGCGCCGGTCGAGCCAGGCTTCGTAGCGCAGGAGGAGCTGCAGCAGGGCGCTCTTCCGGTCGCGGGACGGGCTGTGGAGCCCAAGATTTGCTGCGGCATATCCGATCGCCATGACGGGTCTCCTTCGATGGCGTTTCACTGGAGAGAAGAATGCTCCTGTGCTAGGCTGCCGGCAAACGAGAAGTTCTTGCCTCCTGCCCAAGCCCAGCTTGGGCAATTCACCCCCAGGGCCGCCATGTCCCGCCGCCGCCTCCCGCCCCTGAACTCCCTGCGCGCCTTCGAGGCGGCCGCCCGCCACCTGAGCTTCGAGAAGGCCGGCGACGAGATCGCCGTCACGGCCAGCGCCGTGGGCCAGCAGGTGAAGGCCCTGGAGGGCTGGATCGGGCGGCCCCTGTTCCTGCGCCAGCCGAGCCGGGGCGTCGCGCTGACGCCCCTCGGCGAGCGCTACGCCGCCGCCGTCACGGACGCGCTCAACCGGCTCGACGAGGCCACCGCCCAGGTTCTGCGGCCGGAGACCTCGCACGTGATCACCGTGAGCTGCATGCCGAGCCTGGCGTCGAACTGGCTCATCCCCCGGCTCGGGGCCTTTCGGGAGCGCCATCCCGGCATCGACGTGCGCGTGTCGGTCTCGACGCGGCTGACCGATTTCGCCCGCGAGGACGTGGACGTGGCGATCCGCTTCGGCCGCGGCGGCTACACGGGCCTGCGCACGGACCTTTTGATGGAGGAGACCTTCTTCGCCGTGTGCAGCGCCGCCATGGCCGGCGACCCCCGCCACCCCCTGCGCCGGCCCGACGACCTGCGCCACCACAGCCTGGTGCACGAGGTGGTCGAGGAGGTGCCCGACTACATCACCTGGGACCGCTGGCTCCAGGCGGCGGGGGTCGAGGGGGTCGACACCTCCCGCGGCCCGCGCTTCAGCCATACCTATCTCTGCCTCCAGGCCGCGGCCTCCGGGCAGGGGGTGGCGCTCGCCACCAACGTGCTGATCGGCGATTATCTCGACGCCGGCCGCCTCGTCCGGCCCTTCCCGCATCAGATCAAGGGAGCCTACCAGTACTACGTGGTCTCCCCGGAAGCCTCCGCCGACAGGCCCGCCGTCAAGGCCTTCCGGGCCTGGCTCCTGGACGAGGCAGGGGCTCAGGCCGAGGCGGAGGCGATGAGGGGGTAGGGGTGGGGCGGCTTGAGTCGATCTCCGTGCGAGGGATGACACCCTCGCCGGCTGACCTCGTCATTCCGCCGGTCCTATGGACCGGACCCGCCGGAGCGCAGCGGTCGCGGGCGTGAGCCCACCAGGGAAGCTTCCACTCATCCGTGGCGACACCCTCGGCTGTCATCCCCGCGCAGGCGGGAATCCATAATCACGACAATGGGAGGAAGGACGCGGCGGCGTGGCTGCGCCTTATCCTACATCGTCAGCGTTTATGG
>DATHAU010000292.1:0-9607 GCA_035296545.1 Microvirga sp. | reverse complement strand
AGCAAGACCCGGCGGCGTCGGGCGTTCGGGTCCGGAACGGGAGATGCGGACAGGAGGGCTTGGGTGTAGGGGTGGCGCGGCATGGCATAGACCGAACTGCTCGGCCCCCGCTCCATCACGCGGCCGAGATACATCACCACTACCTCGTCGCAGAGATACTCGACCACCGACAGATCGTGCGCGATGAACAGCATCGTGAGGCCGAAGCTCTGCTGGAGATCCTGGAGCAGGTTGAGCACCTGCGCCTGAACGGAGACGTCCAGGGCCGAGACAGGCTCGTCCGCAACGATGAAGTCAGGCTCGACGGCCAGCGCCCGCGCGATGCCGATGCGCTGGCGCTGCCCGCCTGAAAACTCATGGGGGAAGCGGCGGGCCTGCTCGGGGTCGAGCCCCACCCGGCCAAGCAGTTCGGCGATCCGCTTCTGCCGGTTGGCGCCTCGGGCCAGTCCGTGAGTGTCGATGGCCTCCCCGATGATATCCTCCACCCTCAGTCGGGGATTCAGGCTCGAATAGGGATCCTGGAACACGATCTGCAGGCGGCGCCGGTAGCGCCTCATCTCCCGGTTGGAAAGCAGCCTGAGGTCCACGTGATCGAAGATTACCTCCCCGGCCGAGGGTTCGATGAGCCGCAAAATGCAACGTCCGACGGTTGTCTTGCCGGACCCGGATTCCCCTACGAGGCCGACGATGGTGCCCCGCTTCACATCGAAGGAGACGCCGTCGACCGCCTTCACCGGGCCGCCCCGGCCGGGGAAGTGCTTCGTCAGGTTCCTCACGCTGAGAAGGATGTCGTTGCCGCTCATAGATCCCCGTGCCTCCAGCAGCGGCTGAGATGGTCTGCGCTTGCCCGGAGGAGCGGCGGGTTCTCGTCGCACCGAGGGATGCGCAGGCTGCACCGCGGCGCGAAGCTGCACCCCGGGGGGAGCGCCAGAACGCTCGGAACCTGACCCTTGATGGGCGTGAGCCGCAGGCGCTCGCCCGTCGGGGTCCGGTCGCGGGCCGCGTTCGGGATGCAGGCGAGAAGGCCGTGGGTATAGGGGTGCTTCGGCTGCCCGAAAAGGTGCCCGACAGGGGCCTCCTCGACCACCCGTCCGGCATACATCACGACCACCTGGTGGGCGATTTCCGCCACCACGCCAAGGTTGTGCGTGACGAACAGGATGCTCATGCCGATCTCTGCCTGCAGACGCCGGAGCAGGTCCAGGATCTGAGCCTGGATCGTCACATCGAGGGCAGTCGTCGGCTCATCGGCGATCAGGAGCCGGGGATTGCAGGCCAGCGCCAGGGCGATCATCACCCGTTGCCGCATGCCGCCCGACATCTCATGCGGATAATCGTCGATGCGCCGGTTCGCCGCGGGGATCTCGACCACTTCGAGCATCCGGAGGGCGCGCTGGCGAGCCTCCCTGCGCGACACGGGCTCGTGGAGCCTGATCATCTCTATGATCTGGTCCCCAACCGTGTAGAGCGGGTTCAGGCTCGTCATCGGCTCCTGGAAGATCATCGCGATCTCTCGGCCGCGAACGCTTCTCATGGCCCGATCCGACGCCTGCGCCAGATCCTGAACCTTGCCATCGCCGCCACGATAGAAAATCCTGCCGCCGACGATCCGCCCGGGAGAGGCAAGGAGGCGCATGATCGACAGGCTGGTCACGGACTTGCCGGAACCGGACTCGCCCACCACTGCCACCGTTTCGCCCCGGCGCACCTGGAAGCTGACGCCGTCGACCGATTTGGCGATACGGCTTCCGAGCTCGAAATGCGTGTGGAGGTCCTCGACCCGGAGCACCACGTCCGGCGGAAGAACGTTCATCGGGCGCGCGTCCAGCCGCAATGGGGACAGGCATCGCCACCCAGGGCAGAGCGACGTCCGGGTTCATAGGAACTGGCGCGGATGGCCTCCCGGCCCAGAATGGTCCATCGCGGCGTGATCAGTTGTCCCAGATGAGCCTCCGCACCCATGGAGTCGGTGATGCGGAGATCTCCATCCACAAGATCGAACACCGTGAATTCCGCGCGGGCGCCCGGCGCGAGGCGGTTTTCGGTCGGGAGCCCGATGACCGACATCGGCGCCAGGGTGGCTGCCTCGATCACCGCATCGAAGGGCATGCCGACCGCAAGCAGCTTCGACATGGTCGTTCCCAGGTCCCAGACCGGGCTGTCGAGCGAGCGGGCGTGGAGATCGGTCGAGATGGAGAACGGCAGGAGCCCGCGAGCGATGGCTGCCTCCGCGACCTTGAACGAGAACGATGCGCCGCCATGGCCCACGTCGAGGCGGATTCCCTCGCTCGCACAGCGCTCGGTCAGGAGGAACAGATCCTCGTCCTCCATGATGCTGCCGCCTGCCTTGCCATTGAAGCAGTGGGTGACCACGTCGCCGGGCGTCAGGATCTCGAGCACTTCGTCATAGAGCGGCGGCGGCTCGCCCACGTGCACCATCAGCGGCAGCTTGAGGATCTTGGCGACCTTTTTCGCAACCTTGACGGGCGTGATGCCCCAGGAGCCCAGAATGACATGGCTCGCCCGCACCTTGATGCCGACGATCACGTCCCGGTTCTGCTCCACGCAGGCGATCGTCCGGTCGATGTCGATAGACCGGATGTCGATCAGCTCGCTGACCCGGTTGCAGGCCACGAGCCCGATGGAGCCGATGTTCAGGAACGCCCGGATCCGCTCCCGGGCCGGTTCGATGACGAACTCGCGGAATCCGTGAAAATTGGCCTCTCCGGCCGAGCCCGCATCGACGATGGTCGTGACCCCTCGCTCGACTCCGCATAGGGAAGGGCGGATCGAAATGTCGGTTCCACCGTGCCAGACATGGACGTGCAGGTCGGTCCAGCCCGGCGAGAAATAGCTTCCTGTCGCGTCCAGGCGCTGCGCCTCCGGCGGAGCTTCCAGCGAGGGGCCGACCGTCTGGATGACCCCGTCGGCGCCGACCAGAACGTCGACCCTGCCCTGCGGCGTTCCGGCTCCGAAGGCGACAGGCTTCACGCCGGAGATCAGGAGGGGACCCGTCGTGTGGGACAGCACGGTCATCGATCAGAGATCCTTTCTGAGACGGGGGTCGAGAAGATCGCGCAGACCGTCGCCCACCATCTGGAGCGAGAGCACCGCCAGCACGATCGCGATACCGGGAAAAAGGGTCATCCAGTCGGCCTGCCCGACATATTGCCGCCCAGCCGCGATCATCGTCCCCCATGTCGGGACCTCGGGGCTGACGCCGAGCCCGAGGAAGGAGAGTCCCGCTTCCGCCAGCATGGAATAGGCGAAGATGAATGTGGCCTGGACCAAGATCGGCGATATGAGGTTGCGCAGCACATGGCGAGTCATGATGCGCCACGTGGAAACCCCAAGGGCCCGCGCGGCCTCCACATAGGGCAGTTCGCGGATCACAAGAGTCGAGGCGCGAACGATACGCGCGAGTCGAGGCGCATACACGATGCCAAGGGCGACGATCACCGTCGTGAGGGACGGGCCCAGCGCGGCGACGAGCGAGATGGCGAGGAGGATGTCCGGGAATGCCATCATGGCGTCGATGACGCGGGCGATCGGCGTGTCGAGCTTCCGGAAGAATCCTGCGATCACGCCGAGTGTGATGCCGACGATCGAGGCCAAGGCGACGACCGATGCGCCCACCAGCAGGGAGAGCCGGCCGGCATAGATCGTGCGCGAAAAAACATCGCGGCCGAACTCGTCGGTGCCGAACCAGTACACTCCGCTCGGCGGCTTCAGGCGGTTGACGACTGAGAGCTTGTTGGGCGCGTAAGGGGCGATGAGGGGGGCCAGCGCCGCGAGCAGCGCGATGACGGCAAGGACCACGAGGCCGAGCAGGACCGTCCTGCGCTGGATCAACAGGGCGCCAAAGCTGATGCGCTCCGGGGCAGCGGTAATCGCGGCCATCAGTATTTCACCCGCGGATCGATGACAAGGTACAGCATGTCGATCACGAAATTGATCAGGACGTAGAGGGCTGCGATGATCAGGAGGGCTCCCTGGATCACCGGATAGTCCCGGCGGAGAACGGCGGAGACGACGAGGCTGCCGATCCCCGGAAGGCCGAAAACCGTCTCGGTCACTACGGCGCCGGAGACGAGAAGGGCGGCGGTGAGGCCGATGACCGTGAGGACGGGAATGAGCGCGTTCTTGAAGGCATGCTTCATCACGACGCGGAACTCGCCCATCCCCTTTGAGCGCGCCGTGCGAACATAGTCGTCGTTCAATACGTCCAGCATGCTTGCGCGGGTGAACCGCAGGATGAGAGCGGAGGATACGATGCCGAGCGCGAAGGCCGGGAGCACGAGATGATACAGGCGGGTCGCGAGGCTTGCGCCGGGACCGCCATAGCCGGACACCGGGAAGATCCCGAACCGGACGGCGAAGTACTGGATGAGGAGAAGCCCGAGCCAGAAGCTGGGAATGGACGCCGCCAGCATGGCGACGGTCGTGGTCGCCTGATCGAACAGGGATCCCCGGCGATAGGCTGAAAGAATTCCGATCGGGATGGCGATCACAGAGGCGATTGCAATCGCGAACAGGGTCAGGAAAAAGGTCGGCTCGGCCCGGTCCGCGAGCGCCGAGAGAACCGGGCGGTTGAGGAAGATCGACTCGCCCAGATCGCCCCGGATCAACTGGCCGAGAAAAAGGGCATATTGAATGGGAAGCGGCTGGTCGATCCCCAGGCGCGCCCGCAACTGGGAAATATCCTGCGCGCTCGCGTCCGGACCCAACATGACGGCGGCCGGATCGCCCGGAGCAACTCGGACAATGATGAAGACGATCGTCACGACCGTAAACATCACTGCCAGCATGCCGGCCAGTCGTTGCAGAATGTAGCGGCCCATCAGGTTTCGCTTCGCGGTGGAGGCTGAAAGGAGGGGATCGGGCGTCCGCTGCGCGATGCGGGCGCCCGATCCTGTTCGGTTATTGCTTCAGGTAAGCATTCCAGAAGTAAGGCCAGGGCGCCGGCGTCACGCCTTCAAGCTTCTTCGTCTGGGCGGACAGGGCATTGAAGTCGCCGATCTTGATGCTGGGCGTCTCGTCGTAGATCGCCTTCTGCACGTCGGCCCACAGCTCGACCCGCTTCTTCGGATCGCTTGCCGTGTTGAAGGCATCCACCGCCTTCTTGCGGGCAGGCGTGGACCACCAACCGGGAGCGCTTTCGGAGAGAAGGCCGATCAGAGCCGGCTCAGGCAGGAACGGGCTGTGGGTGATGTAGATGTCCCACAGGGCCGGATCGGCGCGTCGCTGGGTGAGGGTCGCCCAATCCACCACCTGCATGTCGACGGTGAAGCCCGCCTGCTTGAGATACTCGGCGGCGACCTGAGCCATCTTGTAGTGGAACTCGTACTGCCGACTCGTCAGGATGCGCAGGGGCTTGCCGTCATAGTTGGCCTTCTTCAGCAGGGCCTTCGCCTTCTCGGGATCGCCGACGTTGTAGCGGCCCTCCGTCCCGGCGGTGGTGTGCCACGCGAAGCTCGCAGGGTACATCGCAGGGTTGACGGCATAGAATTCCGGGCTGCCGAACGCCGCCGCGAGCATGTCCTCCATGCTCAACGCCATCCGGACCGCCGTGCGGGCGTCCTGGCTGCCCATGAGACCCTGCTTCGTATTCATGACGAAGACCGGCCAGCCGAACGGCTTGAGGAGCACGGGCTCGACGTTGGGCTGCTTCTTGAGGCGGTCATACGCCTCGACCGGCAGGGCATCCGCATATTCGAACTGGCCGGAAACCGCGCCTTCGATCCGGGTGTTGGGGTCGGGAACCGGAACGAAGCGGATCTCGTCGAGCAGTTGCTTGCGAGCGCCGCCATAGCCGTCCGACTCCCCGGTTCGGGGCTTATAGCCATCGAAACGGACGAGCTGGATGTATTGGTCGGGCTTGCGTTCCTTGAGCTTGTAGGGGCCGGTTCCGACCGGCTCCTTCAGGGTTGCCTCCATCTTCTCGGCCGGCATGATCACAGCCGCCGCGTTATTGAAGGAGAGCAGCGCGAGGAGGGGGGCATAAGGCTCCTTCAAGCTGATCCTCACCGTGGAGGGGTCGACGGCTTCGACCTTGTCGACGTTGCCGGCCGTCTGCTTGCCGCGTGAGGCGAGCTCCATCCAGCGCTTCAGGGACGCGACGACATCCTCGGACGTCATATCCGTCCCATCGTGGAAGGTGATCCCCTGGCGCAGCTTGATCGTATAAACCTTTCCGTCGGCCGATACGTCCGGCATGGCCTCCGCCAGCAACGGCGTCACGTTCCAGTTCTTGTCGAAGGTGAAAAGGGTCTCGAAGAAGTGCTGGGTGATCAGACCCACGAGATCCGCCGTGGAGACCATTGGGTCGAGGGTCGGCGGCTCGCCCACCGTCGCCACATTGATGATGCCGCCCTTCTGCTGAGCGAGGGCGGGGGCGGAGCCCAAGGCGAGGGCGCCGCAGACAAGGATCGCATTGAAGATCTTCACAGGAGGTCCTCCATGGTTTTGCGTTCTTCAGGGCCGTTTCTTGTTGTTGCCGCTCCCGACGGGGTGGAAGCGGAATGATGGGGCTTGGCGGAGGAAGCCGGCTTCCTCCGCCGCAGATCAGTCGGGCCAGCTTAGGAGCTTGTCGCGCGGACTCCTGCGCCCGGCCTCCTCGAAACGAGCCGCATTCGATGCCTTGAGGGTGGCTGTCAGGCGGCCGGCCACGATCTCGGCTTCTCCCGGGTGCAGATTGCACGGGTCGAGGAAGAGGTGCCCCCGTTCGGTCTCGTGGTCCCGCACGATCACCGGCGGATCGCCTGCGGCAAGGGCGGCCGCGAGGCCGCTCGCCGTAAAGCCGCTCTCCGGCAGCACCTCGACCATCAGCCGGTCGAGGGGGTTGGCGGTCGGATCGGGGACAATGGTCGCCGTGACGCCGCGGATCGGGGCAAGCGCGTTCTGCCAAAGCTGAAGCGCCGCGCGCTCCCGCTCCCGGATGCCGGCATGGTCGCGCCTCTCCCAGGCTTCGAGGGCGGCCATGACGCCGGCGATGCTCTCCTTGCCTACCTTCATTCCGCGGCCGATGCCGCGGTTCTGGAGATAGGCGGCGCGGACCAGATCCTTGCGACCGGCGACGATTCCGCTGGTCGGCCCGCCGAGAAATTTATGTCCGCTGTAAAGGGCGATGTCGGCGCCGCGGGCGAGAAAGCCCCTCAGGTCGTACTCGGAGGCTGCATCGACGATAACGGGCACCCCCCGGACGCGGCAGATCGCACAGAATTCCTCAAGTCCGATCATGCCATATTGCACCGTGTGATGCGACACCACGTAAAGCGCCGACGCAGTGCGTTCCGTGATCGCTTCCTCAAGCTGGTAGCCGTAGGCACTGCTCACCGTGCCGACGGGCACCACCGTTCCTCCGGACAGCCTGATCGACTGGTCGACGGGTGCGCCGTAGCTGACCATATGGCCGACCTGGATCAACACCTCATTCCGAAGCCCCGTGGTATCCGGGAGCCGCTCAATGGCAAGAAGGCTGTCCCGGGTCATGCTGCCGGCAACCGCAACCGCGATGCCGCTGGCGCAGCTTGCCGTGACGAAGCCGGCCTCGCCTCCGGTCAAGCGGGCGATCACGCCGCTGGCGGCCCGCTGCAATCGATCCACCTCCACGAATTCCGGGGCGATCGCCGTCATGGCCGCGATGGCCTCCGGCACCATGATCGAGGCCCCGAGCGCCGTCATCGTGCCTGACACGTTGATGATGGGCCGCAGGCCCAGCTCGCGGCGGATATCGCGGCTGGCTGTGCCGGACGGAAGGGGAACTGCAGACACGCTCATGGGCGGAGCCTTTCGACGTCAACGGGGATCGATGGTGAAGAGGGGCGCTGCACGATCCGCCTCATGAGTCTACTTCGAGGATCGCCTCGATCTCAACGGTGATATTGCCGGGCAGCGATCCCATTCCGACGGCTGAGCGGGCATGACGGCCGGCATCGCCGAAAACCGACACGAACAGGTCGGATGCGCCGTTGATGACTCGGGGATGGTCAGTGAATTCCGGAACCGCATTGACCATTCCCAGGAGCTTGACGACCCGTCTTACGCGGCTCAGATCCCCGAGCGCCATGTGAGCGACCGAGAGGAGGTTGAGCCCTGTCGTGCGGGCGTGGATGTAGGCTTCCTCCACGCTGACCTGCGCCCCTACCTTTCCGGTATGAAGCGAACCATCCGGCTGCCGGGGACCTTGGCCGGACAGGTAGAGCATCGGACCCGAAAGGACGAAGGGAACGTAGTTTGCAACCGGGACCGCCGGCAGCATCAGTTCGAGGCCGAGTTCCTTGAGTCGATCATAGGGGGTCATGACGTGTCTTTCCACTTGGTCGTTTCTTCGGCTCGGGGCAACCGTGATTGCCCCGGGCCTGATCAGCGTCGGCGATGCGCCTCGAATCGGCTGAGAAAGCTCCGAAACCGGTCGCTTCCATAGCCCTCGTCGAAAAGAGAGGATGGCGGGCCCTGGGTATCGATCACACCATCCGCCATGAAGACGATCTCGGTGCTGACCTCCCGGGCGAAGGCGATCTCGTGAGTGACCACCAGCATGGTCATTCCTTCGTCGGCGAGCGCCAGGACCACATCGAGGACCTCGCCGACGAGTTCAGGATCGAGCGCAGAGGTGATCTCGTCCAGCAACAGGATCTTTGGGTCCATGGCGACGGCGCGGGCGATCCCGACGCGCTGCTGCTGTCCGCCCGACAACTGCGAGGGCAAGCGGTCAAGCTTGTCGCCCAAACCCACGCGTCCGAGCCAATGGGAGGCAATCTCCCGCGCCTCGCGCCGCGACTTTCCCCGCACCTTCCGCAACCCGAGCATGACATTCTCGGCCGCAGTCAGGTGGGGGAACAGGTTGAACATCTGGAAGACCATCCCGGTCTCCGCCCGAACTCGCGCCAAGTCCCGCTCGGACCGCAGACGCCGTTGGGCAAGGTCGCGGTAGCCGACTTCCTTTCCGTCGATGCGGATCGACCCGGCGTCATAGACCTCAAGAAAATTGACGCATCGCAGGAGGGTCGTCTTGCCGCTGCCGGAAGGGCCGATGACCGTCACCACCTGCCCACGCTTCACTTCCAGATCTACGCCATGGAGCACCCGAACGGTCCCGAAGGACTTCTCGACGCCGGAAAGGCGCAGCAATGGCGCGGTGTCCGTGGAAGGGGCGGAGGCAGCCATGGGGTCCATCATTCCCGAATATAGGAGTAGCGAAGCTCAAGCCGGCGGCTGAGCATCGAAAGCGTGTAGTTGATCGCAAAGTAGAAGAGGGCACCCAGCACGTAGAGCGGCAATGCATCGTAGGTGCGGCCGATTACCTGCTGGATGCTGTGCATCAGGTCTGACACCCCGAGCAGGGAGACTAGCGCGCTGCCTTTGACGGCGTCCGTGACGCCGTTGATCCACGGCGGGAGGAAGCGACGGACGGCCTGAGGTGCGATGACATAGACGAGGCGGGCCGGAAAGGTGAGCCCGATCGCTTTCGCCGCATCCATTTGTCCGCCCGGTATCGAGCCGATCGCTCCCCGGATGTTCTCGATCACTTGAGCCGTCTTGAACACGGTGAGCGCCAGAACCGCAGCGCTGAACGGCTGCAGATTGAGGCCGGTGATCGGCAGGG
>DATHAU010000291.1:0-3126 GCA_035296545.1 Microvirga sp. | reverse complement strand
CCAGAGCAGGTCACACCGGACACTCTCAAGGGAGGATTTTGTCTGTTTGATCCGGTGCAGCCTTTAACCCGAATTACGAGGCAGGCTTATACGTAATCTAGTTGCTTCGACAGGAGTGGGTCATAGCTGGCCTCGTTGCCTCGTGCCGGGTCGGAAGCATCCTGAAGTAACGGTGAACCTGTGACACCTGTAAAGCCACCGGTAACTGGCAATTAGGGCTAGGGCGCGGTAGGGCCGTGACTGTGGAGGATTGACACAGCCCGCCCAAGGTCGCAGCTTCATTCTCACATCTGCTCGGCGTTCCGGCAGCAATGCATGGTCCCGCGCCAGGCTCATCTAACGGGAGGACGGAATGTCTGCACCGAGCGCGACAAGGCATCTCCTGGCGGCAGTCTTGATCATGATACCCCTAGGGGCTACGGCCGACCCGCTGGATGACCAGGTGCGAGCGACCTATTCGGCTTGGAACGCAGCTTTCAACAAGGGCGACTCGAAGGCAGTCGCTGCATTCTACACGGCCGATACATCCTTTCTACCTGCCACTCATGACATCATTCAAGGCCCGGACGGTGTCGAGAAGTTCTTCTCTGGTCTCTTCGCGAGCGGGGTCACGGACCATACCCTCGACCTGATCAGGACTACACAGGACGACAAGATCGTGATTGCCGTCGCCAAATGGTCTGCCGCCGGTAAAGACTCACTAGGGAAGACGACTCGGTTTAGTGGCTTGGCCACCCACCTGTTTGAACGCCAGTCGGACGGAACTCTAAAGCTCAGACTGCATACCTTCAACTGAATCGGTTGCCGTAACTCTCCCAACGAGGTGCGGCTTCCTAGATGCCAGAGGAGAGCCGCATGGTGGTTGGTGGTGCGATCACAAGGCGTAAGCTGCTGGCAAGATCAGGTGCAGCACTCGCCACGGCAGGCGTCGCTTTGGCCCCAAGACGGGCCCATGCGCAGCGAAAGACACTCAGGATCATGCAGTGGCGGCACTTCGTTCCCGCCTACGATCCCTGGTTCAACGAGACCTTTGCCCGGCAGTGGGGGGAGGCGAATGACGTTGATGTCATTGTCGATAACGTCGGGTTCGCCGACCTGACCCCTCGCGCAGCAGCCGAGATCCAAGCTCAGCGGGGACACGATTTAATCCAGTTCGTCACACCCCATGCCATGCTCGTGGATCACCTTCTCGACCATCGCGAGATCTTTGAGGAGTGTTCTCGACGCTACGGCAAGCCCATGGAATTCGCTCTCCGGGCCCACTTCAACCCCAAGACCAGGACCTACGCTGGTTTCGCCGCCGCTTACCAGCCGGCGCTCGTCACCTACCGAGGTGACCTGTGGACCAAGGCTCAAGCAACTCCCGACACCTGGGACGACGTGCTGACGGGAGCGAGACGGATCAAGCTGCTCGACGGAAAGCCGGCGGGCTTCAGCCTGGCTCCGGAGCACAACTGCGAGCAGACACTGCGCTCGATCATGTACTCCTTCGGGGCGTCGGAACAGGATGCGGACAGTAGCCCGACGCTGAGCTCTCGGGCTGCCCTGGACGCGCTGCGCTACGTGAAGGACCTCTTCGAGCAGGCGATGGTGCCGGACGTGCTCGGGTGGGACGGAGCCTCGAACAACCGGTTCATGCTCACCGGTGAGGGCTGCCTGACGGTCGACAGCTTGTCGATACCCAGGGCTGCCGAGTCGATGAAGCTGAACTTTGCAGACGACTTAAGGCTGGCTGCGATGCCCATAGGACCGGCAGCCCGTCTCGGCTCCTTCGGCTTCTACACCTATTCGATTTGGAAGTTCGCCGAGAACCTTGAAGGCGCCAAGCAGTTCCTGGTCGATTATGTTGGCCAGTCGAGGGCTGCATTCCTCGCAAGCGGCTTCCAGAACATGCCATGTTATCCTGACACAGTACCCGACCTCGAGGCATTAACCGGAGGTGCTGGCAACGGCGTCGCGGCAAAGTACGGGCTTATGAAGGACGTTGCGTCCTGGACCACGAACGTTGGTCATCCCGGATATACGAACCCGGCCGTCAGCGAGATCTACGGACGAGGCATAGTCTCAAAGATGTTCGCCGACGTCGCCACCGGTCGGATGACCCCGGAGCAGGCGCTAGACGGCGCAGACGGTGAAGAGCGTATGATCTTCGACAAGTGGCGCGAGCGCGGACAGCTGTGACGACGTCGTGGCCATAGGAGACGCAATGATCGACAGGTAGGAAAGTCTCGTATGCGTATCCGTAACAAAATTCTAATGGCTATGTCGGTGCCGATCGGGCTGCTGGTCGTCCAAGTGATAGCCGTCAATCACTTCGTCAGAGAGCTTCAGAACGCAGTAAGCTTCATTGCATCAGCCCATGAGGCGATCGAGGCCGACTTTAGCGCGCTCGACCTCGTTGGCAAGCTGCGGCAGGAGGTTAGGAAACTGCCGTCGGGTGCGGTGGCAGGCCAATCCATGTCATCGAACAACCGCCCGGCGCGGCAGGACCTGTGGGGCAGGCTGGATCACGCAGTCGGTACGGTCACGAGCGCGAACGCCGCTCGACAAATCGACCCGCAGCGGCTCCAGGCTCTTCGTGCCGCTCTCGATGAGGCGCGCCAGGGCTATGCCCGTTCGGAGGATCTCGCTACGCTCGCTGGAGGAGACGTCAACGGCCTCATTGAGAGTGCTATCTATGCGGACCGGGCGCTGCTTGCGCTTGAGGGAGCGCTCAACACGACAGCGGTCGAGCTTCGACGCGAGTTGCAGGAGGCAGTCGACTACGAAAGGACGATCCATGACAGGCCAGTCATCGCCGGGATTGCTATCGGCGGCGCGGCGGTTCTGTTCCTTCTGGCATTCGCGTGGCTCTACGCTGACCGACACCTCGCTGGCCGACTGTTGGCCCTGAGCCGCAGCATGCTGGCTATCGCCGCGGGTGACCTAAGAACCCCACTGCCACATTTTCGCGGCGAGGACGAGATTGCCGGGATGGCTAAGGCGCTGTCGGTCTTCCGTGACACGGCCGTCGAAATTGAGGATCAGAACCTGCGCGAGCGTCAGGTGGTGCTTGATACCATCGACTATGGGGTGCTGATCCTTGATCCTGACCTCCGAGTGCGGATGTTCAATCGCGCCTTCCGC
>DATHAU010000290.1:0-6797 GCA_035296545.1 Microvirga sp. | reverse complement strand
GGAATGACCGGGCTGCGCCAGGCCGAGGCGAAGCCGCTCGAAGGCCAGGGACACGATATAGGCCGGCAGGGTCAGCCAGATCGCCGCGAAGGATCGCCAGAAGCCGCGCTCGCTCATGTCGAAGGACTTGAGGCCCTCGGTTTTGCTGTTCAGCAGGTCGAGCGTTCCCCTGAACGAGCGATTGACCTCATCAGCCGTGACGATCATGAGCAGCCTCTTCCAGCAGGTGCCGACGAAAACAGACCGGAGCGGTAAAACGTTCCGGGCCCGATTCGACTTTAGTTGGATAAGGCTACGCTGAGGGGTGCGGGATGGCACCCAGGCCGATCCTGGGGCAGAACCTACGCGTTTCTTCCCTAGGCCGAGCCGCTTGTTCCCCTCCCCCTTGCGGCGAGGGGCAGGGGTGGGGGTGGTTGGGCCGGGTGAGGCGATGAGAGAGTGAGGCGCTGTATCGGCCTTCGAGCTTGTCTCTCGACACGGAGAGTTCTGACATTCCGACCCCCACCCCTACCCCTCCCCGCAAGGGGGAGGGAAGAGTGCGCCTCATCCTGAAGACGATCCCCTTCCCTCGCTGCGCTTGCCGGGGATGACACCAAGCTTCATGCGCAGTGTCAGCCCCTTCGTGTCATTCCGGCCGTAGCGCAGCGGAGGGGGAGGGAATCCGCCCAAGCGCTGCGCCTCCACGAACCTCTTGAGAGATGCGAACCGGATCACCCCTTGAAATAGGCGTCCAGCACCTTGCGGTAGATGGCCGCGAGCCTGTCCAGGTCCGCCACGGCCACGCGCTCGTCGATCTGGTGCATGGTCTGGCCCACGAGGCCGAACTCGACCACCGGGCAGTGCTTGACGATGAAGCGCGCGTCCGAGGTGCCGCCCGTGGTGGAGAGTCTTGGGCGCAAGCCCGTCTCGGCCTCCACCGCATCGGCGATGAAGCCCACGAAATCGTTCGGCGGGGTGAGGAAGGCCACCGCGTTGGTGGGATCGACCTTCAGGGCGTAGCGCACCGCATTGCCCGCGGCCCCTGCGAGGCGGCGGGCGATCTCCTCCTCCAGGCTCTCCGGCGACCAGAGGTCGTTGAAGCGGATGTTGAAGGTGGCGCGGGCTTCCGCCGGGATCACGTTGGAGGCCGGATTGCCCACATCCACTGTGGTGACCTCGAGGTTCGAGGCGTCGAAATGCTCGGTGCCCCGGTCGAGGGGCTCCGCCAGCAATCCGCCGAGCAGGCGCATCAGGCCGGGAATCGGGTTCTCGGCCAGGTGCGGATAGGCCACATGCCCCTGCTTGCCCTCGACGGCGATCCGGCCCGTGAGCGACCCCCGCCGGCCGATCTTGATCATGTCGCCGAGCCGGTCGGGATTGGTGGGCTCGCCCAGGATGCAATGATCGAAGCGCTCGCCGCGCGCCTTGGCCCAGTCCAGGAGCTTGACCGTGCCGTTGACGGCGGGGCCCTCCTCGTCGCCGGTGATGAGGAAGCCGATGGAGCCCTTGAAATCCGGGCGCTCGCGGATGAAGCCGAGCGCCGCCGCCATCATGCAGGCGATGCCGCCCTTCATGTCCACGGCGCCGCGCCCGAAGAGCCCGCCGTTCTCGATCCGGCCGCCGAACGGATCGTGCCGCCAGCGGCCGAGATCGCCCGGCGGCACCACGTCCGTGTGGCCGGCGAACAGCAGGTGGGGCTCGCCCGCGCCGTAGCGGGCATAGAGGTTCTCCACGTCCGGGGTGCCGGGCTCGGAGAACACCGGCCGATGCACCTCGAAACCCGCCTCTCTCAAGACGTCTTCGATGAAGGAGAGCGCGCCGCCCTCCTCCGGCGTCACCGAAGGGCAGCGGAGGAGCGACTGGGCGAGAGACAGGGGGGACATGTCATGGGGCATGACGTCATGAAGCACGATGGCCCCGGAAATCAATCCCCGCAAGGCGCCTATGCGGCCATGCCCATGTCCTCATGGCGGGGATCCGGTCCAAAGCGGTTGGAGCCTCGCTTCCCGCGGATGAGCCCGAACAGCACCAGCATCAGCCCTATGGCGGCCAGTCCCGGACTTGCAACCATCAGATAGGAGTTGAGGGCCTCCCGGGTAAAATTCGGCGGGAAAGCCTGTTTCATCCACCAGATCCCTGCGCCGATCGCCCCATAGCCTGCCAGGCCGAGCCAGCCGCTCAGGCCGCGATCATGGGCGCGCCTCACATGCAGCGACAGCATCGACATCACCGACAGGGCGGCTGCAACGGCAAGCGCGCCGGTCTTGAAGCTCACGGCAAGCGCGGTTCCGCCGGACCTCAGGACCACGGAATCCGCAATGAAGAAAAGCGTCAGCATGGCCAGGAGATTGACAGCGATCCCGACCCAGTAGACCGCTCGCCCGACCCGGCCATAGAGGCTGAAGAAAAGCTTCAGAAAGTTCACGCTTCCCTCGACGACGCAGGAAATATGATTACGTCAGGGGATGTAGAGGATCGCCGTCAGTCCCGCAACAGTTCGTTGATCCCGGTCTTCGCCCGCGTCTGTGCGTCGACCCGCTTCACGATCACGGCGCAGGAGAGGGACGGACCGGGCGTCCCGTCCGGAAGGGGCTTGCCGGGGAGCGAGCCGGGGACCACCACCGAATAGGGCGGGACGCGGCCCACGAAGACCTCGCCGGTGTTGCGGTCGACGATCTTGGTGGAGGCGGAGAGGAACACGCCCATGGACAGCACCGAGCCCTGGCCCACCACCACGCCTTCCACCACCTCGGAGCGGGCGCCGATGAAGCAATCGTCCTCGATGATGGTAGGGTTGGCCTGGAGCGGCTCCAGCACGCCGCCGATGCCGACGCCGCCGGAAAGGTGCACGTTGCTGCCGATCTGGGCGCAGGAGCCCACCGTCGCCCAGGTGTCCACCATGGTGCCCTCGCCCACATAGGCGCCGAGATTGACGAAGGAGGGCATGAGCACCACGCCGGGCGCGATATAGGCGCCCCGGCGCACGACGCAGTTCGGCACGGCGCGAAAGCCCGCCGCCTTGAACTCGCGATCCGACCAGCCGTCGAACTTGGACGGCACCTTGTCCCACCAGACCGCCTCGCCGGGACCGCCCCTGATCACCGCCATGTCGTTGAGGCGGAAGGACAGGAGCACGGCCTTCTTCAGCCATTGATGCACCTGCCACCCGTCGACGGCTTTTTCCGCCACCCGGGCCTTGCCGGAATCGAGCAGGCGCAGGGCCTGCTCCACCGCTTCGCGGACGGCTCCCGTTGTGGCGGGGCTCACCTGGGCCCGGTCCTCCCAGGCGGCGTCGATCGTTCGGGCGAGGTCGGTGGTGGACATGGGCAACTCGGGCAAGAGGGTTTCGGCGGGTTTCAGCGCCGCCTGATTAGCAATCCCGCGCCGCCCTGTCATCCGAAAGACATGCAGGGGGGAAGGACATGCGGGGAAGACTTGGCGGGAACCCCCGCCTGTCGCCGGCCGCTTCCCGCGCTACATGGAGCCTTAAGGGTTCCGTCCGGGTTTTCCACTCATGACCCCTGTCCGCGACATGCGCAGCGTCCTGTACGCCACCGCGATTCTGTTCGCGCTCGCGATCCTGGGCCTCCGCGGGGCCTTCATCTGGTTCGAGTACAGGGACGCCCTCGACAGGGCGAGGGCCGCCACCCAGGATCTCGCCCTTCTCATGGAGGAATACACCAAGAGGACCCTGGAGACGAGCGACCTGCTCCTGGGGGAGATCATCGCCTTTACCCGGCTCAGGGGCGGCGTCGGGGCCTTGAGCGAAACCGGGCAGGCCCGCCAGTTCCTGGCGGATCTGACCCGGCGATCCTCCGCCAGCGACCTCTTCCTCATCATCGACAAGGAGGGCAATACGGTGGCCGTCTCGACGGTGCAGCCGGCCTCGCCGGTCAGCTTTTCCGACCGGACGTGGTTCAAGGCCCACCGGGCGGGCGCGGAGACCTTCGTGGGCGCCGCCCTCGTGGGCCGGATCGCCAACGAGATCCTCTACACCTATTCGCGGCGCATCCCCGATCTGAACGGGGAGTTCGACGGCGTCGCCCAGGTGGGTCTGAGGCCCACATTCCTCCAGGAGATCTCCCGCCCGACCGAGTCCGACGCGGAGGACGCCACGCTTGGCATCTGGGGCCGCGAGGGCCGGGTCATCGCCCGCACCGGGCTGACGCCGGATCAGGTCTCGTCCAGCCTCGGCCAGACGTCGCTCTTCAACGAGCTGGCCTCGGTGCCCAGCGGAACATACCGCACCAGCGACATGGGCGACGGCGTCGAGCGGATCGTCTCGTTCCGCCGCCTGGAGCGGTGGCCGGTGACCGTGACCGCCAGCATTCCCGTGGCGACGGCGCTCGCCGCCTGGACGGCCAATCTCTACTGGAGCACCGCCATCACGGCCCTGGTGTTCATCGCCCTCGGCTGGCTCACCGGGATCGGCGTGCGGCTCAGCGGGCGCATGGAGGAAACCCAGCGGCAGCTGCAGCAGGCGAACCAGGATCTCGGCCAGGCCCTGGCCGACAAGGTGGTGCTCCTGCAGGAGATCCACCACCGGGTGAAGAACAACCTTCAGGTGACCTCGAGCCTGCTGCAGATGCAGGCCCGCCGCTTCGCCGACCCGAACGTGAAAACCGCCTTCCAGGAAACCCAGGACCGCCTGCGCTCCATCAGCCTGATCCACGACCTTCTCTACCGGAAGGAGCAGGACGGGATGATCGACCTCCGGGATTATCTCGGCCGCCTGCTCCAGGAATTGTCCGCCACCTACGGCGCATCGGCGCGGGGCATCGCCGTCGATCTCGACGCGGAGCGGATCGAGATCGACCTGAACCGGGGCCCTCCCCTCGCCCTGGCCGTGACGGAGGCCATCATCAACGCCTTCAAGCACGCCTTCGAGCCCGGACAGGGCGGGCGCATCTCGGTCTCGGCCCGGCGCAGGGACGAGCGGATCGAGATCGTCGTCCGGGATACGGGCAAGGGGGTCTCGGGCGGAACGGAGAACGATTCCTCCCTGGGCATGAAGCTCATCCGCGCCTTCGCGGCGCAGCTCGGCGGAAGCTTCAGCCTGGAAACCGACGGGGGCGCGGTCTTCCGGCTCACGATCCCGGCCTGAGGCCGCTCCTAGAGCTGATTCCACTCCCGTGGAATCAGCCCTCGTCTTTGCTGAGCCGCATTTTTTGCGGCGAACCGGACCCACTTCGCCGAAAAATGCTCTAGAAGGACGTGCGCTGGCGGATCGCCGCCGACAGGGTGCCTTCGTCGAGGTAGTCGAGCTCGCCGCCGACGGGAACCCCGTGGGCGAGCTTCGTCACCTTCACGGTCAGGTGGGCGAGAAGCTCGGTGATGTAATGGGCCGTGGTCTGGCCGTCCACGGTGGCGTTGAGGGCGAGGATCAGCTCCGCCACCCCCGGCTCGGACGCGCGCGCCACGAGCCGGTCGAGGTTGAGATGTTCGGGCCGCACCCCGTCGAGGGGCGAGAGCACCCCGCCGAGCACGTGATACCTGGCCGTGACCGCGCCCGAGCGCTCCAGCGCCCAGAGGTCCGACACGTCCTCCACCACCACCAGGATGGATGGGTCGCGCTTGGGGTCGCGGCAGATGGTGCAGGGCTCGGAGGTGTCCACGTTGCCGCAGGACGAGCACACGACGATGCGCTCGTTGGCGACCCGCATGGCGTCGCTCAACGGGTTGAGCAGCGTATCCCGCCGCTTGATGAGGTGGAGCGCGGCGCGGCGGGCCGAGCGGGGGCCGAGGCCCGGCAGCCGCGCGAGCAGCTGGATCAGGCGCTCGATTTCAGGGCCGGCGACGTATTGGGCCATTCAGGTGCTCAAAACAGCTTCAGGCCGGGCGGGAGCGGAAGGCCCTTGGTCAGGCTCTCCATGCGCTCCTGGGCGGCGCGGTCGGCCTTGCCGCGGGCGTCGTTCATGGCCGCGACGATGAGATCCTCCAGGATCTCCTTCTCGTCCGGGTTCATCAGGGACGAATCGATGCTGATCGCCTTGAGGCTTCCCTTGCCGGTGACCTTCACGGTCACGACGCCGCCGCCGGAGGTTCCCTCCACCTCGAGATTGTCCAGCTCGGCCTGGGCGTCCTGCAGCTTCTGCTGCATCGCCTGCGCCTGCTTCATCAGTCCCATGATGTCCTTCATGACCGTCTTCCTCGCTCAGGGCATCCTCCGCAGGCGCGCATGCCGGCCCTGCATCGGAAAATGCGTTTCACAAAAAGCCTATCGATCGTCGTCGGCTTCGGATTCATGCGCGCTGCCGGCGTCGGCCCCGCCGGGGATTTCCGCGTCCGCATCCTCCCCCGCCTTCTCGGCGCGCTCGACCACGTTGACGATCTGCGCGCCGGGGAACTTGGACAGCACCGCCTGCACGAGGGGATGGTTGGCCGCGCCCGCCTTGCGCTCGCGCTCGGCCGCCACGGCCTTCTCGTGAAGGGTCGCCTCGCCCTCCCCGGACGACAGGGCGACCATCCAGCGCTCGCCGGTCCATTGCTGGAGGGCGCGGGTCAGGTCGTTGGCGATGGTGCGGCTGCCGGTCTCGGTGAGGCTGAGCTCGATGCGGCCCTCCTCGAAGCGCACGAGGCGCACGTCGCGCTCCAGGGCCGCCTTCAGCACGATCTCCCGCTTCTCGCCGGCGAGCGCCACCACGTCCTCGAAGCGGCGCAGGCGCAGGGTCGGCTCGGCGGAGGGCTGTGGGCGCGGCTGGGGCTGCGCCTGGGAGGCCGCAAGAGCCATCGTGCCGGAGGCGGAGGGCCCGTTGGGCTTGGGGGACGGCGCGGTCGGTCCGCCTGCGGGAAGGGGCGCGCCGTCCTTGAGGCTGCGA
>DATHAU010000289.1:0-5836 GCA_035296545.1 Microvirga sp. | reverse complement strand
CCAGAGCATCGTAGGGCAGCGGATCGGCGCGGGCTGCGCTACGACAGCGATCTGACAGATGGTGAGTGGGCGTTGGTTGAACCGCTCATCCGTCCTGCCAAGCGCGGTGGACGACCTCGGACGGTGAACATCCGCGAGGTGCTCAACGCTGTCTTCTACGTGCTCTGGACAGGCTGCCAGTGGAAAGCCCTCCCGAAGGACCTGCCGCCCCGTAGCACGGTCTGGGAGTATCTGGACCTGTGGGAGTGGGACGGCACGCTCAGCCGCATCCATCATGCCTTGTACGTCGAGACGCGAGAGACAGCAGGCCGAGAGGCGAGCCCGACCACGGCCATCATTGACAGTCAAACCGCCAAGGGAGCCCTCAAAGGGGGGCTTCGCTCGACCCGTCTGGGTACGACGCAGGCAAGAAGGTCACAGGCCGCAAGCGCCACATCCTAACTGACACGCTGGGCCTGCTCCTGGCGGTCACTGTGCATTCAGCAAGCGTGCAAGATCGAGATGGAGCCGAAGCCCTCCTGCAGGAGGCGCGCCGCACCTTCCCGTTCATCGAGCGCATCATTGGTGATGCAGGGTATCAGGGCCGCAAGATGGAAGCCGCTCTGGCTCGGACCGGCACATGGTCGCTCCAGATCGTGCGCCGCTGCGACCAACACCGTTTTGTCGTGTTGCCAAAGCGTTGGATTGTCGAGAGGACGCTGGCCTGGATCAGCCGCAACAGGAGGCTGGCTCGTGACTACGAGCGGTATGCCCGCAGGGCGGCCTTCGTGCGGCTTGCCATGATCCGCCTCATGCTCAGGCGCCTCGCACCAAGCCGCTGATCAGGAACCTCAACTTCTCGGATGGGCTCTAAGGGCGGTCAAATGTCTGGGAGCTCGGGCTCCCGCCGAATTTGGTTTAGACGGTCTGACAAGACCAGCGAGACCAATGGCTGGCGTGAAAGGCGCAAGATCTTACAAATGTTGGTCGTTTTCCGTAAGCCATACCTTGTCAAATCAGCACAATGGCATCGTCCTCAACCGGGGACGTTCCTCCCTGAACCTTCAAGCGCTCCTGCTTCATGCGGAGCGCTTCTTTTTTAGAAAATCATCTGATGCCAAGACTTGGAGACCCAGCTTAGTTTAGCGGTCTGCAACCTTTTCCGGTTGAGCCATCAGGTGTCGAGCATTTTGAAAGTTGGAACCGTAAAAGCTCTCGGCGAACCGGGCGCCCATCGTCTCAAGATGCAGACCGGTTCATCAGCCCAGCCTTGCTCCGGCCACAGGCGTGCGAGCCTGCTCCTGGTGTGAAACTATCAATTCAGGGCTGACTAGAGGAATGATAGATCGCGTGTGTGGAGACAGCGGGCTTCAGCCTGTGAGTAACCGGGCCGCGCTTTCGATCGGAGAACATCGCCCGTTGGCCATTCTCACCAAGTGGTGCTGAATGAATGTTAGTTAAGGGTCGACCTGGCATCTGCCAGTGCGGCTTGGAACCCGACTGTTAGGAAAGAGGATCAAGGAGCATCCCGTGTCGCGGCTCTGGGTCGGCGATATCGCATTCGCAGGCGCCGATCGACCCAGCTAACAAGGTTTCCCAGTTCCTCACAGGATCTCACACCACGACGCCGCCAATCAAGGTAAGGTTATTTGTGAGTTAAGGTCAGTTTCGGATCTCTTCCAGAGCTACCAATGGTGAGGACAGTCGGGGAGCAGGTTCACTGTCCTTCGCAGAATCCGAGAGGATCGGTTCTGCGGATCGTAAAGGGGTTCGCCGGGATAGTGAGTGACGCGGGCTCGGATATATTCACCGCGTCTCCGACACGGCGGCGCCGACGCCGACAGAACATTGCCGATCCGTTCTATAGTCCCTTGGGAAGATTGATCGCTCAGCACGACAAACACAGAGTGACCGATTGCAGTTCGAAGGATAGCCGAATGAGAGACATATTAGCCACCTCAGTGTCCTTCGGGGCGATCAGATCGAGCTCTCTCGCCATCGTCGTGGTGCTGTGCAGCTTCATGCCAACCGGGGCTTCGGCGGAGGAAGCTGTGAGAATCGAGAGTGCATACTCATTCCCCGATACACTTGCTCACTTGCGATCAACCCTTGAAAGCAAGAGCTTTAGGATCTTCGCGACGATCGATCACCGTGCGGCTGCCCAATCGGCTGGACTCGATATGCCGCCCACCACGGTTTTGGTCTATGGAAGCCCTCAGGGTGGAACTCCGCTGATGCTCTCTGCCCCAGACTTCGCCCTTGAGCTTCCTCTTCGGGTCCTAGTCCGCGAGGATCGGCAAGGCAAGGTCTATGTGACCTACAATCCATCCACGACACTGGAAGAGAGACATGGCCTTCCACCCGGAATGGCGGAAAAGCTCGCGCCGGCTGAAAAGCTGATTGCCGCCGCCGTTACAGCGTCGTCCGGTGAGAGATAAGTACGCCCCTTCAGCTCAGGTTCGAAGGAGCCCAAATTAAGGGTGAAGCGAATGTCTAAGACGAAGGCAAAGGCTTGGATGCCGCATAGCGTCCATGGGGTATCTCGTAGACGTTTTCTCACCGCGTCAGCAGGGATCGCAGGTGCCGCTGCTGCCGGTAAGGCTGCGGCGGACACTCTCGCTGACGTTCCGCCGCGTGATCCAGGCGACGCTTTATCTGCATACAGCAGTCGCTCTCAGTACGCCCAAATCAGCCGCATACCGGAAGCGGGTCCTGGACAGAGAAATGTCGATCCAGCCGACGCCATTAATTCCAAAACGCCGCTCGACAAATTGGTTGGTAGCATCACACCGTCCGACCTGCATTACGAGCGTAGCCATTCAGGAGTACCTGATCTAGATCCAGCGAAACATCGGCTCTTGATCCATGGCATGGTGGCGAGGTCGTCGGTCCTGAGCATGGACGATCTACGAGCAATGCCATCCACGTCACGGATAGCCTTTCTTGAGTGTACCGGGAACGGATGGGAGAACTGGAAGAGCGCGCCTGAGAACGTTACGGTGCAAAACACCCATGGTCTCGTCAGCACACACGAATGGACCGGCGTGCCACTCTCCTTTGTGCTCGACGTAGTTGGGGTGGACCGGGCGGCCACTTGGATGCTGGCAGAGGGCGCCGACGGGGCGGGCGTTGCGCGAAGCATTCCATTGACCGACGAGGTCATCAGCGAGGCTATTCTTGCCTATGGTCAAAATGGCGAGCCGTTGAGGCCAGCTCATGGCTTCCCGCTCCGGCTGTTTATTCCAGGCTTCGAGGGCAATCTCAGCATCAAATGGCTTCGTCGGCTGAAGGTTGGTGACCAGCCGTTCATGACGCGCTGGGAAACGGCACGCTATACGCAACTGTTGCCGAGCGGCAAGGCGCGCCAGTTCCAATTGAAGCAAGAGGTCAATTCGGTCATCACATCGCCCTCCGGCATGATGGAGATCAAAAAGGGATATAATCGGATCAGCGGCCTAGCGTGGAGCGGTTACGGCAAGATCACGCGGGTTGAGATTAGCACTGATGGCGGCAGAACTTGGAAGGAGGCGCAGCTGAATCATCCGGTCTTCCCGAAGGCACAAACCCGCTTCCAGATGGATTGGGAATGGGACGGGAAGCCGACGAAAATCGTAAGCCGCTCGATAGATGACAGCAGCAACGTTCAGCCGGACCGGAAGGCATTCGTTGCTCTGATGGGCACGAACGCTCTGTTCCATTACAACGCGCAGCAAACCTGGAGCATAGATGTTGCAGGGAGAGTCCGCAATGTCCTCGACTAGAAGGATTGCAATCAGCGCGATTTTGGCTGGTCAATTGCTTTTGATATCAACGTATGTCTTGGCATTCGGTCGTCCCGCAACTCCCGACGAGATTAAGCTCTGGGATATTGACATTCGTCCAGATGGTCTGGGCCTCCCGGCCGGCAATGGCACAGTCGCTGAGGGCAAATTGATCTATGAAGATAACTGTGCAGCCTGTCACGGACCGGACGGTCAAGGCGGGATCAAGGACCCGCTTGTCGGGGGAATGGGCACTCTGGCTTCTGACAAGCCGATCAAAACCGTAGGAAGCTACTGGCCCTATTCCACAACCTTGTTCGATTATATCCGCCGAGCGATGCCCTATCAAGCTCCAGGGACGCTAGGCGACAACGATACCTATGCCCTCACAGCGTACATCTTGAGCCTCAATGGAATTCTGCCCAACGATGCAGCGCTCAACGCCGAGACCTTGGCGAAGGTTGAAATGCCTAATCGCGGTGGGTTCATACCTGATCCGGAGTATCGAACGATCAAGAACTCAAGATAGTCAATCTGAATCTACTCGACGCCTGGAGGCGCTGGGCGGGCAGACTCGTCACTTCCTATTCGAAAGGTGACTAACTCGTCGGCAAGCGAGTTAAATGCCAGGGGCCCGGTATAACTATTTCTTGGTGACGGTTCTGAAAAGGCTCTGCAAGATGCTATATCGAGACGGGCCTCTACTCCGATCAACTGTAACTATCTTGTCGTACGGCTTTCCCGTAGCGCGAGATGACAACAGTTTGGGACATCCGGCCGCTTCGAACGTCCTGTAACTTGTGTGGAGTGGTCTATTTGAGGCTCCCTGAGGACATTACATAGTCGTGCCACATCGTTGCTGAGAGCTTCAAAATGTCCGAGCACCCGAAACCTTCTCCGCTCCGCAACAATCAACAACGCGTAATCTTCTGGCAGGCTACAGCGATGGTATCGCTGATGCTCGTGCTCATCAGTTATCTTGCGGTCATTTCAGCCGAACGGGCATGCAATCTTTGAATGGCCAAGCCGTCGAAGAATGCTTCCGTTCTATTAAGTGAGCGGTGGCGAATGAGGTGGGTCTCAGCAGTCATGTTGTGGAGGTTGAGCCCAGTGCCTAGCACCCTGGAGATCGCCAGTGTTTAGCCCGGTTGGTGGGAGAGAGCGATGGGTTTGTCTGGAATTGGCACGCGGGGAGCCGTGCCCTGCTTCCTGAGCAGTTAGCACAGGAGACGCTTGGGGCTTCGTCGCAAATCCGGGCCAGGGGCAAGAAAGGAGAAGATCTTTATGACAGGCTCATGCGGCGAGCATGTGAAACTGCTCCGAGAGTGATGGCTTCCGATTGCAGGCATACTTCGCCTGCTGTTTGCGCATCATGTGCACCATCTCGATGCCGCCTAGGATCACACGGGCCGTTGCTGCGGATTGGAGCCCGAGCATGGGTCGGATGCGCCGTTTGATCGCGCGATGATCCTGCTCAATCCGGTTATTCAAATAGCGGCTCTGCCGGATCCGGATTGGTTTTCGCTGGCGTTGTGAGCGATCCTGCAGACGGCTCTCTGCATCACACAACAGGACCGCTTCTTTGTTAGTCTGGCTGCCATCGATGACGATCCTCTCGGGTCGGCCATGCGGCTTCAGCGCCTTTCGGAGGAACCGTTTGGCAGCAGTCAGGTTTCGCCGCTCGCTGAACCAGAATTCCACCGTGTCACCGTTGCTATCGATGGCGCGGTACAAGTACATCCAACGACCTCGGACCTTGATATAGGTTTCATCGACGTGCCACTTCCCCGTGACGGCTCTCTTCCCCTGGTTGAAACGCTCCAGGAGCAGGGGCGCGTAATGCACAGTCCAGCGATGGATGGTCGCGTGATCGACAGTGATGCCGCGCTCAGCCATCATCTCTTCAAGATTTCTCAGGCTCAAGTTATAGGCCAGGTACCACCGGACGCACAGCAGGATTACTGAGCGATCGAAATGACGGCCTTTGAACATATAGAACTCCGGAGCTCGCCAGAGGGATAAACCGAACTGAGTTACCAAGCGGTTTGCGACGGAGCCATTTTAAGTCCCTTGCGTCTACCAGTTTCGCCACGTCC
>DATHAU010000288.1:0-8867 GCA_035296545.1 Microvirga sp. | reverse complement strand
CGGCCGGGCGAATCCGCCGGCATGTCGAAGTAGTCGTTGTCGTAGACGATCTCCCGGGCCTGGCCCCCTTCCACCACGTGCATCCGCACGGGCCTCTGGAAGAAGCGGCCCATGTGGAAGAAGGTGACCGGGAACTCGCTGGGCCCGCTGGCCCAGAGCGCCAGGTCGGTCTTGAACCTGATCCTGCCATGGGCGTCGTAGTCGATCCGCTCCAGCACCTCGGGGGAGGGGCGGTGGGGCGCCACATAGGCCGCCCCCGCCATGTCCCGCGCGCGCTTCTTCAGGGCGTCGAACGAGAACGGCTCGGAGGCCCCCATGGTCAGGCCTCCCTGCGCCAGGGCCGGGGCGGCAAAGCCCGAGGCGGCGAGGCCCGCGGTGGCGGTGGCGATGTGAAGGAACTGGCGGCGGTTGAGCATGGAAGGGCGCATTCGGTTGTGGAGAGGCGACCCCTACCGACCAAGGTGGCAGGATTAAGTCCCTCTTATCCTCTTGAGAATTCCTCGTCAGCGGTCAAACTAGGCTCACACACAGGCGCGGCCGGAACCGCGCCGGTACAGATAGGGAGTACGCCATGCACAGAAAAGCGATGCGCCGCCTCATGGGCGCCGCGACGGCCCTTGCGCTTGCGGGAGCCGCCCTTCCGGCCCAGGCCCAGGATTTCATCAACGTGCTCACCGGCGGCACCTCGGGGGTCTATTATCCCCTCGGCGTCGCCCTGTCCAAGGTCTTCAGCGAGAAAGTGCAGGGCAGCCGCCCCTCCGTGCAGGCCACCAAGGCCTCGGTGGAGAACCTCACCCTCCTGCAGCAGGGCAAGGGCGAGATCGGCTTCACCCTCGGCGACAGCCTGGCCATGGGCTGGGCGGGCGACGAGGAGGCCGGGTTCAAGGGCAAGCTCGACAAGCTGCGCGGCATGACGGCCATCTATCCCAACTACATCCAGGTGGTGGCCACCAAGGAATCCGGCATCAAGTCCCTGGCGGACCTGAAGGGCAAGCGCCTGTCCGTGGGCGCGCCGAAATCCGGCACCGAGCTCAACGCCCGGGCGATCCTCGGGGGAGCCGGCCTGTCCTACAAGGACCTGGGCAAGGTCGAGTACCTGCCCTTCGGCGAGTCCGTCGAGCTCATGAAGAACCGCCAGCTCGACGCGACCCTGCAATCGGCCGGCCTCGGCGTGTCCTCCATCCGGGACCTGGCCACCTCCGTGCCGATCGTGGTGGTGGAAATCCCCGCCGCCGTGGTGGACAAGGTGGGCTCCCCATACGTGAAGGTCTCGATCCCGGCCAACACCTATGAGGGCCAGACCGCGGCGGTGCCCACCGCGGCCGTGGTGAACTACCTGGTGACCCATTCGGGCGTGAAGGACGAGACGGTCTACCAGATGACCAAGGCCGTCTACGAGAGCCTGCCGGATCTCGCCGCGGCGCATGCGGCCGCCAAGGACATCAAGCTGGAAGGCGCCCTGGCCGGCATGCCGGTTCCCATGCATCCGGGGGCCCAGCGCTACTTCGACGAGAAGGGCGTGAAGAAGCCGGGCTCGTAGGAGCGGCTCCCCGCGGCCCCTATCCCGAGGAGCGCAGCGCCGTCCCGAAGCCCTCATCCTGAGGAGCAGACGAAGTCCGCGTCTCGAAGGCCTCATCCTGAGGAGCCCACGCAGTGGGCGTCTCGAAGGATGATCCAGAGGGCAACGGAAACGCGACAAATCTCCCTCTCCCGCCCGGGAGAGGGGATCAAGGCCTGCTGGAGACGCCCATGAGCCAGGGTGCGAACACGTCCGAACTCGCCCAGATGGAAGCGCCGTCCGAATCCGTGAACCCGGAGCACGGGCTGCCGGAGAGCTTCGGCGAAGGACTGCTCGGCCGGCTCCTGTTCTGGATCGCGGTGTCGTTCTCCACCTTCCAGATCGTCACCTCCTTCGGCGTTCCCCTCGACCGGCCGTTCCTGGCCGGCCTGACCCTCAACCATTTCCTCGCCGCGGCCATGGCGGCCTGGGCCGCCTGGCTCGCGGCGCAGGGGGCGCGGCGGCGCAGGATCACGGACGGCGTGCTGGCCTGGCTCGCGGTTGCTGCGGCCTTCGGCCTGATCCTCCGGTTCGGCGGCAGCATGCCGAGCCAGGTGGTGCGCGCCATGCACGTGGGCTTCCTGTGCCTGGTGGCGGGCGCGATGATCGCCAACCACCGTTCAGGCTCCTCCGCCCTCCGGGCCGCGGGCTGGGTCGTGGGGCTCGCGGGCTTCGGGGTCGGGCTCTACCAATGGGCGCTCTACGAGGAACTGCTGGTCCGCTCCGGCGACCCCACCTCGGCGGACCTCGCGTTCGGCATCGCGGCCCTCGTCATCCTGATCTATCTCGTCTGGCGGGTCATGGGCCCGGCGCTTCCCATCGTGGCCGGCCTGTTCCTGTCCTATTGCCTGCTGGGCAACTATCTGCCCGCGCCCCTGGACCATCGCGGCTATTCCCTGGAGCAGGTGATCGAGCACATGTCCTTCGGAACGGAGGGCATCTACGCCACGCCCACCCTGGTGTCGGCCACCTACATCTTTCTGTTCATCCTGTTCGGCGCCTTCATGGAGAAGGCGGGCGTCATCGACTTCTTCAACGACATCTCCATGGCTCTCTTCGGCGACAAGCAGGGCGGCCCCGGCAAGGTCTGCGTGGCGTCCTCCGCCCTCATGGGCACCGTGTCGGGCTCGGGCGTCGCCAACGTGGTGGCGTCGGGCCAGTTCACCATCCCGCTGATGAAGCGCTTCGGCTTCTCGTCCGCCTTTGCGGGCGGCGTCGAGGCGACCTCCTCCATGGGCGGCCAGATCATGCCGCCGGTCATGGGCGCGGTGGCCTTCATCATGGCCGAGACCATCGACGTGCCCTATGCGCGCATCGTCGAGGCGGCGATCATTCCGGCCGTTCTCTATTTCGCCGCCTGCTATCTCGCCGTGCACCTGGAGGCCGGCAAGCGCCACCTGCGCGGGCTGCCCAAGAACGAATTGCCCAACTTCATGACGGAGCTGAAGAGGAACTGGTTCCTCATCACGCCGCTCGGGGTTCTGGTCTACCTGCTGTTCGCCGGCTACACGCCCCTCTTCGCCGGGGCGGTGGGCCTGTCCCTGACGGTGGCGCTGATCCTGGGAACCGCCATCGCGGCGGGCCTTGCCGCGCCGGCCCTGCGGATCGCGTTCTGGATCGGGCTCGCCCTGGTGTCGGCCTGGTCCCTGGCGTCGTCCGTCACCCTCGTGGTGGCGGTGGTGGCCGCCCTCTCCCTGTGGAACGCCTTCTCCGGCCGCGGGCGCACCACCCTTCAGGCCTGCGTCGACGCCATGGCGGACGGGGCGCGACAGGCGCTCCCCGTGGGCCTTGCCTGCGCGGTGGTCGGCCTCGTCATCGGCACCATGACGCTCACGGGGCTCGGCACCATCGTGGGCACCTGGATGATCTCCATCGGCAAGGACAACATCTTCGCCGCCCTGGTGCTCACCATGATCTTCAGCCTGATCCTGGGCATGGGCATCCCGACGATCCCCAACTACATCATCACCTCGTCGCTGGCCGCGCCGATCCTGCTGCAGCTCGACGTGCCGCTCATCGTCTCGCACATGTTCGTGTTCTATTTCGGCATCATGGCGGACCTGACGCCCCCCGTGGCGCTCGCGGCCTTCGCGGCCGCGCCCATGGCCAAGGAATCGGGCCTTAAGATCGGCATCCAGGCGGTCAAGATCGCCCTGCCGGGCTTCATCATCCCCTACATGGCGGTCTACGATCCGGCCCTGATGCTGCAGCCGGTGCCCGGCCTGGACGGCGCGGGCTACTGGCTCGCCGTGGTCTACATCGTGGTCAAGGCATCGCTGGCGATGGTGCTCTGGGGCGTGGCGTCGGTGGGGTATTTCCTGAAGCCGCTCGCCTGGTGGGAGCGGATCTGGGCGGCCGCGGCGGCGGGGTTCCTGGTGGCGGCCGTTCCCCTCACGGACGAGATCGGCTTCGCTCTCGCGGCGCTCTTCGCCGGCCTTCACGTCTGGCGCGCCCGCCGGGCCGCCGCTTCTCCGGTGGCCGGATGATCTGCCTTCTGGCCGGCAAACTCGTCGCGCCCCTCATGGCGGGCGCGGTGACGCTGGCCTGGACCCATTCGGTGGAAAGGATCGGCTGGGAGGAGGATTGGCGCGCCGGTCCCGCCGGGCTCGAACTGGTGGAGGCGCGGGTGCGCGGTTCGGGAGCCGGCATGGAGCCGCCGCCGGAGGCGCGGCTCATCGAAGGGGTTTGGGCCTGGAAGCCCGGCCTGCCGCCGCAAGGGGAGGTGGTCATGCGCCGCTCGGGCGCCACGGCGGATTGGCGGATCTGCATCGCGGGCCGGTGCCGCCCCATGGAGGCCTACCTGCCGGCCGAGGCCGACCCGGTGGTGATGAAGGTATGCGAAGGGCCCTAGGCCGGCCCGCTCAGCGGCTCCACGGCCACGCAGCGGCGCCAGAGCACCACCAGCACGTAAAGGGCGAACAGGCTGAACAGGGCGATGAGGATGTAGCCGACGACGTCCCCGAGCTCGAACAATCCCGCGATGGCCCAGCCCGCCGAGATCGCAACCCCGAACACCTCCGCCCCCACCAGGATCATGATGCTCACGACCGTGATGAGGTTGCGCCAGTTGGTGCCGTTCGCCTGAGCCAAGGTGGATACTCCCTTCTTCGCCGGAAGGGACTACCCTAAACACCCCCTCCGGTGCAAGGTCTGCTCCCCTTCCCCGTTGTCGCGTCCCAATACGAGACCCCTGTAAGACCCATGGCTGAAACCCCCGTCTTCTCCACCGCCGCCGTCGCGGCCCCTCACAGGCTCGCCGCCGAGACCGGCCAGACGATCCTCGCCTCCGGCGGCAACGCGGTCGAGGCCATGGTGGCCATGGCGGCGACCGTGGCGGTGGTCTACCCGCACATGAACGGCCTCGGCGGCGACGGCTTCTGGCTGGTGCGCGAGCCCAGGGGCCGCGTCCACGCCCTCGACGCCTCGGGGCCGGCGGGATCCCCCGCCACCCTGCGCCGCTATCGGGAGAAGGGCTACGACGCCATTCCGGCCCGCGGGCCGGATGCGGCGCTGACCGTGGCCGGGGCGGTGGGCGGCTGGGGGCTGGCGCTGGAACTCGCCCGGGCGCTCGGCGGCAACCTGCCTCGCGATCTCCTGCTGGCGGACGCCATCCGCTTCGCCCGCGACGGCTATCCGGTCTCCCGGTCCGAGGAGCGGTTCAAGACCGGAGAGGAGGCCGCTCTTTATGCGGTTCCCGGTTTTGCGGACGCCTTCCTGGTGGAGGGCAAGCGCGCGCCGGAGGGCACCCTGCGGCGCTCGCCGCGCCTGGCCGACACCCTGGAGCGGCTGGCCCATGCGGGCCTGGCCGATTTCTACCGGGGCGACGTGGGGCGCGAGATCGCCCTGGACCTGGAGCGGGCGGCCATCCCCATCGCCCGCCGCGACCTGGAGACGTATCGCGCCCGGGTGGTGGAGCCCCTGTCCTTGAGGCTCAAGCATTCCACCGTCTACAACCTGCCGCCCCCGAGCCAGGGGCTGGCCACCCTGCTGATCCTCGGCATGGTCGAGCGCCTCAAGGGCGTCCGTCCCGAGACGCCGGAGCACCATCACGGGCTCGTGGAGGCGGTCAAGCGCGCCCTTGCCACCCGCGACCGGGCGGTGGCCGACCCGATGAACCTCGACCGGGACCCGGCCTCGTTCCTCACGCCCCAGGCCCTGGAACGGGAGGCCGCGCTCATCGACATGCGCCGGGCCGCCTCCTTCCCCCTGCCGCGCCCCGTGGACGGGGACACGGTCTGGATGGGGGCCATCGACCGGAACGGGCTGGCGGTGTCCTACATCCAGTCCTTGTTCTGGGCCTACGGCTCCGGCTGCCTCCTGCCCGCCACCGGCATCCTCTGGCACAACCGGGGCGCGGCCTTCTCCCTCGATCCCGCAAGCCGCAACCGGCTGGAGCCCGGCCGCAAGCCGTTCCACTCCCTCAACCCGGCCCTGGCCGCCTTCGACGACGGCCGGGTCCTGCCCTTCGGCGCCATGGGCGGCGAGTCCCAGCCGCAGTTCCTGGGCCAGATCTTTTCGCGCTATGCCGATGCCGGCATGGGGCTGGCGGACGCGGTGGAAGCGCCGCGCTGGCTGCTCGATGCGAAATCGCCAGGGGACGAGGCCGTCCTGAAGGTGGAAAAAGGCTTCGATCCGGGCCTGATCCGCGGCCTGTCGCGGCTCGGCCACCGGATCGAGGAAGTGGAGGAAGCCCATGGGGGCGGGTTCGGCCATGCGGGCATGCTGGTGCGCCATCCCCGCAACGGCCGGGTCGAGGCCACCCACGATCCGCGCTCCGACGGCGGGGCGATGGGGCTCTAGGGTCGGGGCGAGCAGGGCTCACCCCTCGGAGCAATGGCGCTTTTCCGTCAGGCCCCTTAGCCTGTGGCGGGAGCGGAGGGTGCTGCCGATGCCGTCATCCCGGCCGGATCTCTGGGGCGCAGGCGACGCCTACGAACGCTACATGGGCCGGTGGAGCCGGAAGGTCGCTCCGCTCTTCACCGATTGGATCGCCGCGCCGCCCGGAGCGGAGTGGATCGACGTGGGATGCGGAACCGGGGTTCTCACGTCAACCGTGCTCAACCGATGCGCGCCGTCCCGCGTCGTCGGCATCGACAGTTCGGCGGCCTTTCTCCAGACCGCTCAGGATCAGGTGGCGGATTCCCGCGCCGCCTTCAGGCCCGGAGACGCGCAGGCGCTTCCTGAGGGCGATGCGGCCTTCGACACGGCCGTCTCCGGCCTGGTCCTGAATTTCGTCCCCGACAAGGACGCGGCCCTGCGGGAGATGGCCCGCGTCGTCAGGCCGGGCGGCGCGGTTGCGCTCTATGTGTGGGACTATGCCGGGCATATGCAGGCGATGCGCGTCTTCTTCGACGCCGCCGGCACGCTGGACCCGGGGGCGCGGGCGTTCGACGACGGCGCAAGGGCTCCCGTGTGCCGGCCGGGTCCCCTGTCGGAGCTGTTCAGGGGCGCCGGCCTGCTGGACGTGGAGGTGCGGGCCATCGACATTCCCACGGCCTTCGACAGCTTCGAGGATTACTGGACGCCCTTCCTGGGCGGGACCGGTTCGGCCCCGAAATACTGCATGTCCCTGGGCGAGGAGGCGCGCGAGCGCCTGCGGGAGACGGTTCGCGGGCGGCTTCCGACAGGTCCCGACGGCGAGATCCTGCTGGCGGCGCGGGCCTGGGCCGTCAAGGGGCGGGTTCCAGGGGCCTGAGACCCGACCTCACGGGCCCGGGCGCGGGTTGACGCCGATGGGGTGCCGCCGGGTTGCGCCGCGGCCCTCATGGCCGGGACAGGTTCTCCGGGGTTCCCGTCTCGATCGCGGGACGTCGCAGAAGCATGTCCTTCGAGGCGATCAGGGCTCCGGCCACGATGAGCAGGCAGGCGAGGGCCACCGACCAGTGGAACACCCCGTAGCCGGCCAGAAGCAGCACGATCACCGAGAAGAGCGGGGCCGCGTAGGACAGCGCGCCGAGCACCATGATGTCCCCGTGCTTGCACCCCCAGTCCCAGGCATAGAAGCCCGCCCCCAGAGGCACCGCGCCGAGCACGGCGACCGCCGCCCATTGCAGGCCGGTTTCCGGCCACGCGGTCTCTTCCAGCCCCATGTGCAGGATGAAGGTCACCAGGGCCGTAATCAGGCAATATCCCGCCACCATGTCGACGGGAACCTGCCCGAACCGTCGCGACAGGACCGAGTAGCCCGACCAGACGAAGGCGCAGAACAGGGCGATGAGGTGCCCCGGCATGATGCCGCCGAACAGGCCGACGCTGCCGCCCTTGGTGATGATCGCGACCGCCCCGAGAAGCCCGAGGATCACCCCCACCAGGTGATGAACCCGCAACCGCTCCCCGGGCAGAAAGGACGCGAAGACGACGATGAGCAGCGGCCACAGATAGGCGATCAGGCTGACCTCGACGGGCGGGGCCGATTGGATCGCAAAGAAATAGGCGCAGTGGTAGATGCAGAGGCCCGCGACCCCAAGCGCCCAGACCTGCCAGGGCTGGCGCAGCGCCTTGACCGCCTGCGGCCGGACGATCCAGCTCGACACGCCGACCATGCCGCCGAGGAAGAACGCCATCGCGGCAAGCTGGAACGGCGGTATCGGGCCCGCCGCGGTGGACAGGAGCGCCAGAAACGCCCAGGTCAGGATGGCCGTGAAGCCGATCAGGGTTGAAAAGCTCTTGTTCATGGGCGCAACCGGCGAGATTCGGACAGCAGTGCTTTTGGCACGGCCCATCGGGCCGGCGCTAGGGGATATCGCACGCCGACCGTTTGGCATGGAGGGTGCCCGCGATCCGGGCTTTCGCCTGAAGGGCTCCTTCGAGGAGTGGAAGAGGCCGTCCGGCGGGCGGAACCGATGGACCTTCGCAAGCGGCCGGGCCGATCGGCTGTTGAACCTAGCCCATGGCCCGCGATCCCCACGCCCCCAGCAGCAGGCTCACGCCCAGAACCAGCACGAAGGCGGCGGCCAGGAGTTCGATTCCCGCGACGGCGAGGGCTCCCGAGGCCCCGCGTCCGCCCGCGGCCCTGAGGGCCAGCGCCTTGGCGAAGACCGCCAGCGCCGCGATGGCCCCGGTGGTCAGCGCCGTGCCGAGCGCCATGGCGAAGGTGGCCGCGACCCCTGCCGCGAACAGGCCCTGGGACAGGGCGAAGACCAGGACCACGAGGGCGCCCCCGCAGGGCCGGATGCCGGCGGCGACCGCCACCCCCGCCATGTCGCGCCAGCGCCGGAGGCGGCTCAGCTCCTCCGGCGGCGGCATGTGCACGTGGTCGCAGTCCTGAGCCTGAGGGGAGGCCAGGGGATTGCGGCTCAGGGCCAGCACG
>DATHAU010000287.1:0-3543 GCA_035296545.1 Microvirga sp. | reverse complement strand
TGGGCGAGAGCGGCTGTTGTGGCGAGGCCTGCCGCGAGAAGGGCCATAGAGGCGAGAAGACTCTTCATGGACGTCTCCGTAAGCTGCGGCCTCGTTCCCGGGCCGCGATCGAACGGCGGGGTCGCCGTGCGGGGGCCGCGCAGTCCTGAGAAGCGAACCGCGGCCCTCGATATATGACACGCGGTCGAACATCATGGGGTGCTGCCTCTGCCGGACCTGGTGCGGTATCGTCCGGATCAACGCATGTTATGCTGGCGCCTCGGGAAGCACGGCCCTAATGGCGTAGCTACCGCTTGGACACATCCTGCATGACCCAGCTTCTTGAGCGCCTGCTCGCCACCCTTGACGTCCGTCTACACGCCTTCGCCGTCTGCGAGATCCGTACCGGCTGGCGCTTGGTCTTCGACGCCATGGATGCAGTCATCATCCATTACGTGCTCGCCGGCACCGGCGCGCTCCAAACCGAAGGCGGTGCGGCTTACTCCTTCGGCCCGAAAAGCATCCTCATCATCCCGCCGGGACGTAAGCAGAGTCTTTCGCGACCGAGCGGGCCGGTGCGCGACGTCTACGCTTCCGAGGGCTGCTCGCTGATCGCGGATGGGCTTGTGAAGTTCGATGCAGGCAGCGGAAAGGGAGAGATTATCACCATCTGCGGGAC
Source organism: Microvirga sp. (assembly GCA_035296545.1). Lineage (GTDB taxonomy): Bacteria > Pseudomonadota > Alphaproteobacteria > Rhizobiales > Beijerinckiaceae > Microvirga. Next base: position 2,885 of record DATHAU010000287.1, on the reverse strand, counting down.
CATCTCGGCGACCTATGGCGGCGCCTTTGGCCTTTTCGACAGCCTTTCAGATCCTCTCGTCGAGACGTTCGGAGCGATCGAGGTGGTGCGCACTGCCTTCGAAACCATGCTTGAGGAGCTCCAGAAGCCGAGGGTCGGCACCCGCGTGCTCACGGAAGGCTTGATGAAGCAGTGTCTCGTGCTGCTGCTCCGCCAGCATTTCGAGCGGCAGAGTACCACGTCGCCGCTCTTCGCCGCCCTGCAGGACCAGAGGCTTGCGCGAGCGGTCGCCGCCGTGGTCGAGCGGCCCGGCGCACGTTATGCGCTCTCTGATCTTGCATCCCTCGCCGGCATGAGCCGGTCTAGTTTCTCGGAACGCTTCTCACGGACCTTCGGTCAGAGCCCCCTTGATTTCGTGATAACTGTGCGGCTGCGTCACGCGGCGCATCTTCTCGCAACCACACAGCTCCCTGTGAAGCTGGTGGCAGATGCGGTCGGCTACTCCAGTCGGAGTCACTTCTCGCGAGAGTTCAAGGCCGTGTACGGGGCCGATCCAACAGCATATCGTACCGTCAACGCAAGGTGATGGTCGATCGGACAGGACGGTCTCTAGGCCCTGCGGCGTCGTTGCGAGGCTGGCTTCAACGAAGGCGCGGCGGCCCACAAGCTCAAACGCACGAGGCCCATAAGCACCTGGGGTTCGCTTCGCTCTGTGTTTTTGAGCCTCTTGGAACCGGCAGGCTGCCGTTGTCGTCGTTCGACCTCATGGCTCAGCGCCTCCACTCAGTAGGTCAATAAGGCTCTGCTCGGCCTTGTTCTGATACTCGTCAACCAAGACGTGCGTGTAGAGTGACCGCTCCGAGGCTGGGTAGGCCGTGATAGAGCCGGTCAACACCATTATCCGCCCCACCAACAAGGGGCAGACGCTGGTGAAACTTGTGATCTTTCAGGTCAGCCCGCCAGAGATGCCCGAGTCTCACCCGGCTTCATCCCAATAGCGAAGGGGCGATGTGACTCACGCTGGGCTGGAAAATATCTCGCCTAGTTCCATAAAGAGGTTTATCGGAAATTCGCATAAGGCTTTCTATTCATGGCAATAGAGACGTTTTTATGTGACGGCAACGAAGTCATCGTTATCAAGCTCCATCAACACACCGGTATGGATATCAAACCGGAACCCGCTCAGCTCTAACGTTCCTGCCCTGACTGCCTCATCAATCCAGGGGAAAGTTCTGAGGTTAGCCAGTGAATGCATAACGACCTCCATTTCATAGTGCCGGAGGACGTCGTCAGACTCGAACACGTCGATTGAGGGTCGCAAGGCAGGTTCGGCCAACTGCATCCACGGTTTCAGGAAATCAACGGCCTCCTTGGGGAGCCCCTCCACGAGCGCTTTGACGCCACCGCACTGGGCATGGCCGAGCACCACGATCCGAGAGACCTTGAGCACGCGCACACCAAACTCCAACGCGGCGCTTGTGCCATGGTAGCCGGCATCAGGCTGATACGGTGGAACTAAGGCTCCGACATTGCGGACGACAAACAGCTCCCCAGGACCAGCGCCAAAAATGGTTTGCGGATCGACACGGGAATCCGAGCAGGCGATGACCAGGATCTGAGGCCGCTGGCCTTTCTTGGCCAAAGTCTCGTAGCGCGCGCGTTCACTGGGCCAGACGTTTTCGCGAAAGCGGCGGTAGCCTTCAACAAGAGGGTCCATTGTAAACCTTTCCTGTAGCAGACGGAGACACTTCATAACCTCCTTTACAGCTGCAGCGATGGCTGGCCGGATACGTGGAGGATCCGGCCAGCCGAGGTCCCTAGGTGGTCTGGAGGTTGGGCTTGGCCGCACTGATGGCGGCGATATGGTCCTTCAGCATGAGTTTAGTTTTCTTCAGCCGCACGACCTCCACCCCGTTCGGCAGACGGGATTTCAGTACACGCACAAGCTCGCGGTCTATTTGCTGATGAAGGTTTTGTAAGCGCAGAATAGGACGGGACTGCATAAAGCTCTCCTCTGGTGAGTTGTCTCAAGAGAACGCTCGCAGCAGTGGCAACGTAACCGGACCCTGACACCGAGCGCGCTCGGTGCGGTCCGACATCATGACTGGCTTGGCCAATCATCAGAGGGGCCCGGTCCGCACAATTTGAGATTGGGGAGCGGAAGGTCAGGCTTCAAGAGGGCACCTGCCGATTTTCCTGCCCCCAGAGTTCGCATTCGCGAGGCTGGCGCCGAGGCTCAAGGGGAAGCGGAAGGTAGTCGGAAGCGGGAGGGATGCCACCGTGCACTGCGGTCTTCCGATGGGCGGTTGCGGACGGTCCCGGATGGCTGCGGAAGCGGTCCTGAAGCAAGGCGTGACCGACCGGAGCCTTTATAAGGCTTTGCCGGAAACGATCAACATGGTCGGGGCCGCGGTGCGCCACCGCCTGCCGACGACGGCCCCGGCGTTCCGCCACAGGCGGAGGGGCCGTCGATCGGCATTCGGCTGATCCGGGCCCTGGCCGTGCCTGATCGGGTGCGGCCCCGGGGATCGCCTCGTCGCCAGGCGGGTCCGAGCCGTCGGTAGGCAAAGGTCAGAACCCCCTGAGGCCGGCCCACGAGCCAGGACCCCGTCCCTCGCCACCGGATGACCTTGACGCGATGGATGGGCGCAATATCTCAGCCCGTCTTGCCGGGGGCGGTGGCGTGGACGACTGTTTCGTGACTCAACCGATCGGCGGCCTTTGGGCTGTCGTCAGCAGCGAGATCATCATCGCACGCTGCCCCAGCGTGCCGGAGGCGATCCGGGCGGCGGTCCAGGTGGCCTCCCGCACGGCAGGGTACGGCCGGACGGTGCAGGTGCTGATTGACGAACCGGGACGGGGCCGCACGGTGATCTGGGACTCGACGCGGGACGGCTACAGCAGCG
>DATHAU010000286.1:0-11758 GCA_035296545.1 Microvirga sp. | reverse complement strand
AGGCACGCCGAAATAGGCGTGGCTCACGAGGCGCATGAGGTTGCGGTAGCCCTCGTCGGTCTGGGCAAGCAGCACGATGCCGGCGGGCTGCGGCACCACCCGGGCGATGGGATCGGCCTCCTCGAAGCAGACGGAAAGCTGGACGCCGGCGATGGGCTGGATGCCGGAGCCCGCGAGCTTTTCGGAAAACTCCAGGGCCCCGAAGAGGTTGTTGGTATCCGTCAGGGCCAGCGCCGGCTGCCTGTCGGCCGCCGCGAGCTTCGCCAGCTGTGCGATCTTCAGCGCGCCCTCGAGCAGGGAATAGGAGGAATGCACGTGCAGATGAACGAAGCCGATGTCCTGAAGAATGCGCGCCATGAAACTCTTTACTCACATGCAGCGCGCATGCTGCCACGATTCTCCTCAAACGACCCTTACCGGGAGTGACAGGACCGAATCTTCCTGTGAATCGTGCGCAGAAGATGTGGATTGCGGGCATCAGGCGATGGGAGAAAGAGCGAGCGCCCAAATGGCCACGGCGGAACCGAACATCACGAGGGAGGTGATCTCGGCGGCGGTCTCGATGATGGTGCGAAGCATGTTTGGATCTCCGTGTTCCTGACATGTTCACTATTGTTCGATGAATGTTCTCTGTAAAGCAGGTGCGACTCGCGCGTTGCCCACAGAGTCAACAGAGGCTTAAGCAGGTTTTCTCCCGCGAGCGCCCGCGCAATTCCCGCTGTCCCCATGTGCGCGGCGGCACGTCATAGTCTCCGGAGGGAATGGCCGGGCTTGATACGCAACATTATTTCTCTAGGGTTGCTCCCGGAGCGTTCCGGCCCCGGCCGGGCGCATGTCAGAGATCATCGTCCCAGAGAGCCGCCATGCCTGCAGCCGCCGATCGGAACCGTCCCTCATCCCTGGTGAAAGCCGTCGAAGCCGGCTCCCTGCCTGACGTGGTGCGCCTCATCGACGGAGGCGCCAGCCTGGAGGAGAAAGGCCAGCATGGGCAGACCGCCCTCTTCCGGGCGCTTGCGCTCGGCCACCGGGAGATCGTCGACGTTCTGGTGAAGCGCGGGGCCAACCTCAAGGCCCGCGCCGATTCCGGCAAGCGCGTCCTCGACGCCGCCATGGAGGCGGGACACCGGGCCTTGGTCGACCGGATCTTAGGGCTCGGAGAGCCGCTGATCTACGTGAACAACAACGCCATGACCAGCCTTCACTGGGCCGCCCAGTCCGGGGACATCTCTCTCGTGAGAGAGGTTCTGGCTCAAGGCTCCTTCACGGGGCAGGAGCGGAATGTCATGTCCTACAGGGCCCTGGACCTGGCCAGCTCGGGGGACATCTTCAACCTGCTCGTCGAGCGCTTCAAGATCCGGGACATCAACCCCAAGCTGAAGGACGGCAACCACTCGGTTCACCGCTTCGCCAGCAAGGGCAAGGCGGACATCGTCCGCTCCATGGTGGAACGCGGTGTTTCCGTCGATTTCACCGGCAAGGACAAGAACACCATCCTGCACTACGCCGCAGCCTCGGGATCGACGGAACTCGTCGCCTATCTGCTGCAGGCCGGCGCCAAGGCGAACGCCCGCAACACGAACGGATTCACGCCGCTGCACTGGATTGCCGAAACCGGCAACATCGAGGCCGCCCGCCTTCTCCTGGACCGGGGCGCCAAGATCGACGCCCAGACAGATTTCGAGTTCGTCATCCAGGAAACCCAGACGCCCCTGTACCGCGCCGTCGACAAGCGCCAGACCGCCATGGCCCGCTTCCTCATCGAGCGGGGGGCAAACGTCAACATCCTGTGCGACAGCTCCTGCAACACGGCGCTCACGGCCGCGTGCCAGGCCGACGACATCGAACTGATCGACCTGCTCCTGGCGCGAGGGGCCAGTCCGAACGGCATCGTACATCCCTCCGGACAGGGCTTTGCGTCCTTCCCCCTCTACTGGGCCTCCAGCCGCGAAGCGGTGGAGCGTCTCGTCAGGGCCGGGGCCGATGTGCACGCGACCGAGCGCCATGGCGCGACGGCGCTCCACTGGATGGTGTCCCGCATCACCGGCGAGGTCCTGTCCAGCGAAGTGGGCCCCAAGATGCTCGGCGCTCTCGACGCCCTGCTGGAAGCCGGGGCCGATCCGCAGGGCGGCGACAGACACGGCCGCCCGCCTACGGCGCTTGCTCAAACGGGCGTGGTCGTGGAGCGCCTGCTCGCCGGCAGGGGACGCAAGCCGGACGCGCCATCCGCCGCCGCGCCCGACACGGTCAGCCCGAAGGTTCTCGCCGACCTTGCCTTCGACATGCAGGACGACGAAGCCGTGAAAGCCTTGATCACGGCCCTTCGCGCCGCCTCGCCGCGGGCCGTCGCCTGGGCCAGTTCGGACGGAAGCTCGATCCTGCATCTGATCGCGGGGTCGATTGCGGTCGATCGAAAGACCGCTCTTTCCTTTTCTCTCGTGCGGGAGGCGATGCAGATTGCCCTGGATAAGGGAGCCTCGATCAACGAGATCGACTCCCTCTGGCGCAATACGCCCCTGCACAGCGTCGCGCAGGAGACCTCGGAAATGTCCCTCGACGACGAGAAGATCGCCGGCTTTACCGGCCTGATCCGGTTTCTTCTCGAACGAGGCGCCGACAAGAGCATACGCAACGAAGATGGCGAGCGCCCCGCCGATCTTGTGGTGCACCCTGCCCTTCGGCAATTGCTGCAATAGCCCGCCTAGGGCAGCTGGACGACCAACCCCTCGCGGATCGTCACCCGGCGGTCCATGCGCGCCGCAAGATCCAGGTTGTGGGTAGCGATCAGGGCTGCGAGGCGGGAGGCCCTGACGATGGCCACCAGGGTCTGGAAGACCCGGTCCGCCGTGTGCGGATCGAGGTTGCCGGTGGGCTCGTCCGCAAGCAGCAGGCGCGGCGCGTTGGCCACCGCGCGGGCGATGGCGACGCGCTGCTGCTCGCCGCCGGAAAGTTCGCCCGGACGATGGTCGAGGCGCTTGCCCAGGCCCAGGAAGCTCAGGAGCTGCGTGGCCCGGTCCCGCGCTTCCTCCTTCGACAGGCCGCGGATGAGCTGCGGGATCACCACGTTCTCAAGCGCAGAGAATTCCGGCAGCAGGTGGTGGAACTGGTAGATGAAGCCGAGCTCCTCCCGCCGCAGCCGGGTGCGCTCCTGGTCGTTCATGGCGGCCGTTGCCCTCGCGCCCACGAAGACCTCGCCGCCGTCGGGCTTTTCGAGAAGTCCCGCCACGTGAAGCAGGGTGGACTTGCCGGTGCCGGACGGCGCGACCAGGGCCACGATCTCGCCGGGCCAGATGGCGAGATCCGCCCCCCGCAGCACGTCGAGGGAGCTGTCGCCTTGCGGGTAGCGGCGCTCCACCTTCGACAGGCGCAGGGCGGGATGAGGCTGACCTTGGGACATATCCTATCCGTACCGCAGCGCCTCGACCGGATCGAGTTTTGCGGCCCGCCAGGAGGGATAGAGGGTTGCGAGAAGCGACAGGACCAGCGCGGTGGCCAGCACGGTGGCCACCTCGCGCGGATTCACCTCGGACGGGATCTGGCTCAGGAAGCGAAGGGTCGGGTCCCAGAGGTTGGAGTTCGTCGCCCAGGACAGGAAGCTCTGAAGCGATTGAACATTGGCGGCGATCAGCAGGCCGAGCAGGAAGCCCGCGATCGTGCCGACCACGCCGATCGATGCGCCGGTGATCAGGAAGATGCGCATGACCGCCCCGCGCGTCGCCCCCATGGTGCGAAGGATCGCGATGTCCGACGACTTGTCCTTCACCAGCATGATGAGGCCTGAAATGATGTTCAGCGCCGCCACCAGCACGATCAGGGTGAGGATGAGGAACATGACGTTGCGCTCCACCTCGAGCGCGCCGAAAAAGGTGCGGTTGCGCTGCCGCCAATCCGTCATCAGGATCGGCCGCCCGGCCGCCTCTTCGATGGCGGCGCGGGCCTGGTCCACCCGGTCGGCATTGTCGAGATAAACCTCGATGAGCTGCACATCCTCGGTCCGGTTGAAGTAGCTCTGCGCTTCCGCGAGCGGCATAAACACGAAGGTGGCGTCGAATTCCGACATGCCGATCTCGAACACCGCCTTGACGGGGTAGCCCTTGACCCGCGGCGCAGTGCCGAAGGGCGTCGCGGCCCCGCGGGGGGTGATCAGCGTCAGGGTGTCGCCCGCCTGGAGCGACAGGGATTCGGCGAGGCGGCGGCCGATGACGACGCCCTCGCCTTCGCTGAAGTTCTCCAGGCTGCCCTGGCGCAGATTGCCCGCGATATGCTCGATCTTCTGGAGATCCTCCACGCGGATGCCGCGCACCAGAACGCCGCTGCCGTTGTACTGCGAGGAGCCGAAGGCCTGTCCTTCCACCAGAGGAATCGCCCGGCGCACGCCGGGAACCGCGGCGATCCGGATCGCCACGTCCGCATAATCGGTCAGGGGCGACTCGATGGGGGCCACGAAGATGTGGCCGTTGATGCCGACGATCTTGTCGAGGAGTTCCTTGCGGAAGCCGTTCATCACCGAGAGCACGACGATGAGCGTGGCGACGCCGAGCGTGATCCCTAAGAAGGAGAAGCCGGCGATCACCGAGACGAAGCCCTCCCGCCGCCGGGTGCGCAGGTAGCGCCCCGCCAGCATCCACTCGAAGAGGGAGAAAGGCTTGGTTCCGGAGGACTTGGTTCCGGAGGACTTGGCGCCGGTCTGTGCTGCTTTGGCCATGACGGCTTATGTATGCGCCGTGAGCCGGGAAACCACATGGTCGAGGGGCAGAATCTCGCGCTCCCCCGTGGCGCGGTGCTTGAGCTCCACCTTGCCGTCGGCAAGTCCCTTTAACCCGATGATCACCTGCTTGGGCACCCCGATGAGGTCGGCGGTGGCGAATTTTCCGCCCGGACGCTCGTCGCGGTCGTCGTAGAGCACGTCGCGCCCCGCTCCCGTCAGCTCGCCATAGAGCCGCTCGCAGGCCCCGTCGGTGGCCGCGTCGCCGGCTTTCAGGTTGAGGATCGCCACGTCGAAGGGGGCGACCGATTCCGGCCAGATGATGCCGTTCTCGTCGTGGCTCGCCTCGATGATCGAGGCGATGAGGCGGCTCGGACCGATCCCGTAGGAGCCCATGTGCACCGCCCGCTCCTGCCCGTCCGGCCCCATGACCCTCGCGCCCATGGGCTCGGAATACTTGGTGCCGAAATAGAAGATGTGGCCCACCTCGATGCCGCGCGCCGACATCTTCCTGTCGGCGGGAACGGCCTCGAAGGCCGCCGCGTCGTGCATCTCCGAGGTGGCGGCATAGAGCGAGGTCCACTTGTCCACGACGCCCTGGAGGCCGGAGACGCTGTCGAAATCCGTATCCGCGGCGGGGATGTCGTAGTCGAGGTAATCCGCGTGGCAGAACACCTCGCTCTCGCCGGTGGAGGCGAGGATGATGAACTCGTGGCTCAGGTTGCCGCCGATGGGGCCCGTGTCGGCCCGCATGGGAATCGCCTTCAGGCCCAGGCGCGCGAAGGTGCGCAGATAGGCCACGAACATCTTGTTGTAGGAATGGACGGCGCCTGCCTGATCAAGGTCGAAAGAGTAGGCGTCCTTCATGAGGAACTCGCGCGAGCGCATGACGCCGAAGCGCGGGCGCACCTCGTCCCGGAACTTCCATTGGATGTGATAGAGGTTCAGGGGCAGGTCCTTGTAGGAGCGCACATAGCCCCGGAAGATCTCCGTGATCATCTCCTCGTTGGTGGGTCCGAACAGCATCTCGCGCTCGTGCCGGTCCTGGATGCGCAGCATCTCCTTGCCGTAGGCGTCGTAGCGCCCCGATTCCCGCCAGAGATCCGCCGACTGGATCGTGGGCATGAGAAGCTCGACGGCGCCGGAACGGTTCTGCTCCTCGCGGACGATGGCGTTGACCTTGTTCAGCACCTTCAGGCCCAGCGGCAGCCAGGCATAGATGCCCGCCGCCTCCTGTCGGATCATGCCGGCGCGGAGCATCAGGCGATGGGAGACGATCTCGGCCTCTTTCGGCGTCTCGCGGAGAATCGGCAGGAAATAACGGCTCAAGCGCATGGGAGGCTTTCGATTTCGGTCAAGATAGGGAGGTGACTCGTTTCAAGCACACAACACAGCCCCCGGGCAAAAGACAAGCTGCGATCGTTTCGGCAGGCCGGAGCCGCAGCGGTTTAGACGAAAGTCGAGGGGTCTCATGACGAAAAATGCATCACCGACTGCCCAAAAAAGATGACATAGTAACGTGAGTTGACTATAAACAAGTTACTCATGTCGTCGAATCTCAAGATTCGAGACTGCGGTCCGGGTTTCGGGAGGAACACGGTCCCAAAGCGCCGCACAGGCGCAGGCATCAGAACGCCAGGGATCAATGATTGCCGAAAAGGCAGTTCAGGCAAGGCGAAAGCCTTGCTTTTTCTTTTTCAGCTTCAGGGTCTTGCCGGGTCAGAGCCCCGCCAGGGGAAACACCGCCGCAACGGCCACCAGCACGACAGCGGCGAGCAGCGTCGTCCAGATGGCCTTTTCCCGCAGCGCCGGGACCGAAGGTGCGCCGGGCTCGCTGCCGGCCACCACCTCCCCGCTCTCCGCCTGGCTGCGGACGCCGAAGGGCAAGACCGCGAAGAGCAGGATCCACCAGATCACGAAATAAAGCGCGATGCCTCCGCTGACCCGAAGGGCGAAGGCGCCGACCACCACGGCGACGGCCAGGGCCGACACCGCCACCACGGCCGCCAGGGTGGTCCAGAGGGATCCCGCCAGGCTTTTTACAAGGCTTGTCAACAGCTTGTCCTCAGGCCTGCTCGAGTTCGATGAGCGTGCCGTTGAAGTCCTTCGGGTGCAGGAACAGCACGGGTTTTCCGTGGGCTCCGATCTTCGGCTCGCCCGAGCCCAGGACCCTGGCCCCGGAACTCACAAGCCGGTCGCGGGCAGCCGCAATGTCGTCCACCTCGTAGCAGACATGATGCATCCCGCCGTCCGGGTTCTTGTCCAGGAACCGGGCGATGGGCGAGTCGCTTCCTAAGGGCTCCAGGAGTTCGATCTTGGTGTTGGGCAGCGCGATGAACACGACCGTGACCCCGTGCTCCGGCAGGGCCTCGGGCGCAGAGACCTCGGCGCCCAGGGTGGCGCGGTACATCCGCGACGCCGCCTCGATGTCCCGCACGGCGATGGCCACATGGTTGAGACGACCGATCATGGCTGCTCCTGCATTCGACCCCGGCGGTCCTTATACCTCGATCACCAGCACATGACAGGCGGGCTTCTTGCCCCATTCCTGGTTCACGGCCGCCCGCACGGCGCGATGGACCGCATTCTCCACCGCCTCCGGGTCGCGGCGCTTGGCCTTGGAGAGGCCGTCGAGCAGATCGGCAACCGCATCGGCCACGATGTCGGTCATGTCCCGCCCGTCCCGGTTCTTCTCGGGCAGACCCATGGCGTCCACCACCGGGTCGCCCGCGATGTCGCCGCGGTCATTGATGGCGATGGCCACCGTGACGATCCCCGCGAAGGCGAGCTTGCGGCGCTCCGGCAAGGCCCGCTCCCCGGCCGGGATGACGATGTTGCCGTCCCTGTAGAGGCGGCCGGCCGGAACGTTGTCGACGATCTCCGCCTTGCCGGGGGAGAGGCGCACGAGGGTCCCATTCTTGGCCCGCACCACCTCCGGCACGCCCTGCGCCCGGGCGAATTTCTCGTGCTCGGCCAGATGCAGCGCCTCCCCGTGGGCGGGAATGGCGATGCGCGGACGGGTCCATTTGTACATCTGCGCCAGCTCGCCCCGGCGCGGGTGGCCGGACACGTGCACCAGCTCGGTTCTGTCCGTGATGATCTCGATGCCCTGCTCGATCAGGCTGTTGATGATGGAGCCCACCGCCTTCTCGTTGCCCGGAATGGCGCGGGACGAGAAGATCACCCGGTCGCCCGCCGAGAGGGCAATGTCGGGATGCTCGTCCTGGGCGATGCGCGCCAGGGCCGCCCGGGGCTCCCCCTGGGAGCCGGTGAGCAGGGCCACCACCTTGTCGCGGGGCATGTAGCCGAAGCTCTCCGCCGAGCGGAACTCAGGCAAGCCCTCCAGGTAGCCGCATTCCTTGGCCACCTCAACCACCCGGTCCATGGCGCGCCCGACCACGATGACCTCGCGCCCGCACTCGCGCGCCGCTTCCGCCACCGAGCGCATCCGGCCGACATTGGACGCGAAGGTGGTGATCGCCACCCGGTGCGGCGCATCCTTGATCAGCCGCGCCAGGTTGCGGGCCACATCCGCCTCGCTCGGACTCTCCCCCTCGCGAACCACGTTGGTGGAATCGCACACCAGCGCGAGGATGCCCTCGTCGCCCAGCGCCCGGAAAGCCTCCTCGGAGGTGAGGCTGCCGAGATAGGGGGTGTTGTCGATCTTCCAGTCGCCCGTATGCACCACGAGGCCATGAGGCGTGCGGATCGCGAGCGCGTTCGATTCGGGGATCGAGTGGGCGACCGGCACGTATTCGATGTCGAAGGGGCCGATTTTCAGCCGCTGCCCGGGCGCGATCTCCTTCAGGTTGACCTTCGGGGCATTGGGCTCGGACAGGCGGCGCGTTTCCAAGAGGCCCACGGCGAACCGCGTGGCGTAGACCGGCGCGCGCAGGCGCGGCCACATCTCCACCAGGGCGCCGATATGATCCTCATGGGCGTGGGTGATGAAGATGCCCAGCAGGTTGTGCCGCTCCTCCTCGATGAAGCGCAGGTCAGGATAAACTACGTCGATGCCGGGGAGCTGCTCTTCGCCGCCGAACCCCATGCCGCAATCGACCAGGATCCACTGGCGCTCCGTCTCCGGGCCGAAGCCGTAGAGCGCGGCGTTCATGCCGATCTCGCCGAGTCCTCCGAGAGGGAGGAAGACCAATTCGTCTTGGGGGGAAGCCATATCGGGACCTTGTCACGCCAGCGTCAGAGCCGGCCTATATCGGGCAGCAGGTGGGGAAAATAAAGGTCGCCCGCATCGATGAGCTCCACTCCCGCGGAGCTTTCGAGCTGCAGGCGTCCGAGGCGGTCGAGCCCGGCGAACAGGCCCTTCTTCTCGCCGGAGGGAAGGCGAAGGGTCACCTCCCGGCCGAAACCGGCGGCACGCTCCAGCCACAGCCGCCGCACCGAACCGAACGGATCGGAGGCGTTCACGCGCGCCGATGCGCTCCAGGCCGAAAACGTCCGCGCGAAGGCGGCGGACAGGGAGGCGAACACCTCTTCGCGGGTGAGACCCGGCCTGAGCGCCTGCAGGGCCGCGGCCGGATAGGGCGTGCCGGCAGGCGCCAAGGCGACGTTCACGCCGAAGCCGATCACCACCGCCAGAGGGCCGTCCGGCCCGAGCCTGTGCCCTTCGAGAAGCAGCCCTGAGACCTTCGCGCCGTCGAGCAGCAGGTCGTTGGGCCACTTGAGGGACAGGCGCGGAGCGCCCAGGCCCGTGGCCGCCTGGACGGCCTCGTGCAGGGCGAGCCCCGCGACGAAGCCGAGTTGCGGCGCGGCCGAAAGCTCGCAGGGATCGACCAGGAGAAGGCTCGCGTAGAGATTGCCCGGCGGCGACGTCCATTGCCTCCCGTGGCGGCCCCTCCCCGCCCGCTGCTCGGCGGCGGCGATCCAGAGCGGCCCCGGGTCGCCGGAACGGGCCGCCTGGACGGCGTCGTCGTTGGTGGAGCCCGTCGCCTCGAGGGAGAGCAGCCGATAGCCGGCGGACCTGATCTCGGGCGATAGATGCACGATCAGAACAGGGAGCGCGCGGCTGCGGCGGCGGCCGTGCCGAGAGGAGCCGGAACCAGCACGTACAGAACCACGAAGAGGCTGGTCAGGCCCAGGACGAGCTTCACGCCCGCGGGCATGGCGTCGTAGCGCTCGCCGGGTTCGTCGAAGTACATCACCCTGACGATGCGCAGGTAGTAATAAGCGCCGACCACGCTGGTCACAACGCCGATGACCGCGAGAGTCACCAGGTTCGCGTTGATGGCGGCGGTGAAAACCGCGAACTTGGCAAAGAAGCCCGCGAGGGGCGGAATGCCAGCGAGGGAGAACATCATCATGGCCATGCAGAAGGCGATCACCGGATGGGTGCGGGCGAGCCCGGAGAGATCGTCCACGGTCTCGAACATCACCTTGCCGCGGCGCAGGCTCAGGATGCAGGCGAAGGCGCCCAGGGTCATGGCGAGGTAGATCGCCATGTAGATGGCGACGCCCTCGATGCCCTCCGGCGTCCCGGTAGCAAGTCCGATCAGGGCGTAGCCCACGTTGGCGATGGAGGAATAGGCCATCAGGCGCTTGATGTTGCGCTGCCCAATGGCCGCGAAGGAGCCAAGGGCCATGGACGCGATGGAGATGAAGACGATGATCTGCTGCCACTGGCCGAGGATGCCCGGGAAGGCGTCGATGAACACCCGGGTTGCCATGGCCATGCCGGCCATCTTGGGAGCGGCGGCGAAGAAGGCGGTCACCGGCGTGGGAGAGCCCTCGTAGACATCCGGCGTCCACATGTGAAACGGCACGGCGGAGATCTTGAAGGCGATGCCGGCGGAGACGAACACGAGGCCCACGATGGCCCCGATGCCCGCAGTGCCCTGGAGCACGGAGGCGATGACCGGGAAGGACACGCTACCGGTGAAGCCGTAGACCAGGGAGGCCCCGTAGAGCAGCATGCCGGACGACAGGGCGCCCAGCACGAAGTACTTCAGGCCCGCTTCCGTCGAGCGCACGTTGTCCCGGTCGAAGGCGGCGATCACGTAGGACGACAGGCTCAGGAGCTCGAGGCCGAGATAGAGCGCGATGAGGTCGTTGGCCGAGATCACCATCATCATGCCGATGGTCGAGAGCACGATCAGGATCGGGTACTCGAAGCGGTAGATCCCCTCCCGGCGCATATAGTCCATGGACAGGATGACGCCGCCCGCCGAGCCGAGAAGGGTCAGCGCCTTCATGAACTTGGCGAAGCCGTCCACCACGAAGGAGCCGCTCATGGTCTCCACCCGCTCCGAGGGGAGCATCAGGACCGCCACGAGGGCGACCGCGAGAAGCGCCAGGGCGATGATGTTCATGCCCTCCCCCGAGCGCTCGCCGCGGATCGCGCCGTACAGGACCATGATCAGGGCGCCGGCCGCCAGGAGGATTTCCGGCAGCACGGGACCAAAGGCGGGAATGGCGAGGGCGGGGTTCATCGTGACCTCAGTGTGCGGCGACAGACGCCGTTTTCACGGTTGCGAGCGCGGCCTCGTAGCCCTTCATGAGCGCATCCGTGGGCGCCGCGAAGGCGTCGAGGATGGGGCCGGGCTGCACGCCGTAATAGATGATGAGCAGAACGAGCGGCGCGAAGGTGACGATCTCGCGGCGGTTCAGATCGGTGATGGCCTGGAGCGCGGGCTTCTCCAGCGGCCCGTACACGACCCGGCGGTAGAGCCAGAGCGCGTAGGCTGCGGACAGGATCACGCCCGTGGCGGCAAGGAACGCCACCCAGGTGTTGGCCCGGAACGCTCCCATGAGGGTCAGGAACTCGCCGACGAAGCCGGAGGTGCCCGGCAGGGCCACGTTCGCCATGGTGAGGATGAGGAACACCACCGCGTAGAGGGGCATCCGGTTCACCAAGCCGCCATAGGCGCGGATCTCGCGGGTGTGCATCCGGTCGTAGACCACGCCCACGCAGAGGAAGAGCGCGCCCGAGATCAGGCCGTGGGAGATCATGGTGAACATGGCTCCCTGGATCCCCTGCGGGTTCAGGCTGAAGAGGCCCATGGTCACGAAGCCCATGTGGGCCACGGACGAATAGGCGATGAG
>DATHAU010000285.1:0-2182 GCA_035296545.1 Microvirga sp. | reverse complement strand
GCCCGGATGGTGGTCAGGGAGCCGTCGAACCCGCCCAGGGCCGCCGTGACCAGGGGCTTCTTCATGTAAAAGCAGGCGTCCGAGACCGCATAGCGGGTGCCGAAATTGTCCGAGCCGTCGGCCACGATGTCGTAGCGGCCGATCAGCGCCCGGGCGTTTTCCGCCGTGATCCTCGCGATGTGGGGCTCCACCGTCACGTGGGGGTTGAGCCGCCCGACCGCGTCGGCCGCGCTCTCCACCTTCGGGCGGCCGAGGTCGGGAACCCCGTGGATCACCTGGCGCTGCAGGTTGGACAGGGACACCGCGTCGTCGTCGGCTATGCCGATCGCCCCGATCCCGGCGGCGGCGAGATACTGGATCAGCGGCGCGCCCAGGCCCCCTGTGCCGATCACCAGGACGCGAGCGGCCTTCAGCCTCAGCTGCCCGGGGCCGCCCACGTCCCGCAGGACGAGGTGGCGGGCGTAGCGGTCGATCTCGTCCGAGGTCAGGGGCATGATGCGACCTTTGACCCGATGGCCTCTCCCATCAACCTTCCCCGAAGAAATACCCCTGCCGTCTTGACAGGGCTCTTGGCGTTGTGACCCTTGCCGTGCCATCGTCAAGGGCAACCGGGTAACAAACCCGCGTCTTACAGGGAACAATGCCGATGACATTCACCAAGTTCGGCCTCGCGCTCGCGGGCCTCGCCTTTTCCGCCTCGGCGGCCTTCGCACAGCAGCCGGCCTTCAAGCCCGCCATCGTCTACGACCTCGGCGGCAAGTTCGACAAGTCCTTCAACGAGGGCGTCCATATGGGCGCGGAGAAGTTCAAGAAGGACACCGGCGCCGACTACCGCGACTTCGAGCCCCAGAACGATTCCCAGCGCGAGCAGGCCCTGCGCCGCTTCGCCCGCGACGGCTTCTCGCCCATCGTGGCCGTGGGCTTTTCCCAGGAGACCGCGCTGAAGAAGGTGGCCGAGGAATTCCCCAACATCAAGTTCGCCATCATCGATTCGGTCATCGAGAAGCCGAACGTGCAGTCCATCGTGTTCAAGGAGCATGAGGGCTCGTTCCTCGTGGGCCTTCTGGCGGCTCAGGCCTCCAAGAGCAACAAGGTCGGCTTCGTGGGCGGCATGGACATCCCGCTCATCCGCAAGTTCGCCTGCGGCTACGTCCAGGGCGTGAAGCACGCCAAGAAGGACGCGGAGGTGATCCAGAACATGACCGGCACCACCGGCGCGGCCTGGTCCGATCCGGTGAAGGGCGGCGAGCTCGCCAAGGGCCAGATGGACCGCGGCGCGGACGTGATCTACCACGCGGCCGGCGGCACCGGCATCGGCGTCCTGCGCGCCACCGCCGACGCGGGCAAGCTGGGCATCGGCGTCGATTCCAACCAGAACGGCCTGCATCCCGGCAAGGTGCTGACCTCCATGGTCAAGCGCGTGGATGTCGCCACCTACAACGTGTTCGACCAGGCCAAGAAGAACACCTTCAAGGCCGGCGTGTCGAACCTCGGCCTCGCGGAAGACGGGGTGGCCTGGGCTCTCGACGACAACAACAAGGCGCTGGTCACCGCCGACATGAAGGCCGCCGCCGACAAGGCTGCCGCCGACATCAAGTCCGGCGCCATCAAGGTGCACGACTACATGTCGGACTCCAAGTGCCCTATGTAGGATCGTGAACGAGCGCGGATGCCAGCCGAAAGGCTGGCATCCGAGTTTTTGAAGCCCTGCCCCTGCTTTCGGTTTTCGACCGCCGCCGGAATATTTGAGGCCGATGTCCCCCGCCATTGAACTCGTCGCCATCAACAAGCGCTTCGGCGAGGTTCACGCCAACAAGGATGTGAGCTTTCGCGTGGAGCGGGGCACGATCCACGGCATCGTGGGCGAGAACGGCGCCGGCAAGTCCACCCTGATGTCCATCCTCTACGGCTTCTACGAGGCGGATTCCGGCGAGGTCCGCGTCAACGGCAGTCCCATTGCGATCCGGACGCCCAACGATGCCATCAGCGCCGGGATCGGCATGGTCCACCAGCACTTCATGCTGGTGGAGCCCCTCACCGTGGTGGAGAACGTGATGCTCGGCGCAGAGAGCGGCGCCATGCTGCGCGCGGGCGAGGCCAAGGTGCGCGCCGAGCTGGCGCGGCTTTCAAGGGATTACGGCCTCGCCATCGACGTGGACGCCACCGTGGGCGACCTGTCGGT
>DATHAU010000284.1:0-2783 GCA_035296545.1 Microvirga sp. | reverse complement strand
GAACCGGCAGGGCAATGACATCGGCGTGAGCTACCGCTCGGCGATCTTCTACACCTCGCACGTGCAACGGCAGGTGGCCGAGGACACGATTGCCGATGTGGATGCCTCAGGCCTGTGGCCGGGCAAGGTCGTCACGGAACTCGCGCCGGCGGGCGACTTCTGGGAGGCGGAGCCGGAGCATTAAGACTATCTCGAGCGGCTTCCGAATGGCTACACCTGCCACTTTATCCGTCCCGAATGGAAGCTGCCGCACCGTAGTAACGCCGCCTAAGCCGGCAAGCAAGGAGCGCTGATGTGCACCAAAGACTTGTTTCGGCACATGTAAGCGAAAGGGGCCGGAGCGATCCGAGCCCTCTTCACTTGTCTACCTGCAGTGACGAACGGTCCATTTGGTGACCAGATCACCCGTGAATTGAGTTGGAACCTTGGAGGTCTCGAGAGCACGATTTTCCAGCACAAGGATGTAATCTTTAGACGCGGCAGGCTAGGTGTTTGGATGCGAAACCTCTTACCGATCACATCAGTCGCCCAAGGCTGGCGCGGCTTGGTCAGGCGGTGATCAATGTCGTTCTGCGCACGGGCAAGCTCGAACGAAGGCGCCCGGAAGATTTCGCCTTGCTCTATGGCCTCTTTGATCAGCGGCGCCGCTGAACTAGTGTTACCCGGTGTTGTGAAGTGAGTGCCGTTGTCGGTGAGCACTGTGTGCACCTTGTAGGGCACAGCGGCAATCACGGCGCGCAGGAAGTCGCCCGCCCCCCGTCGTGTGGCTTTCTCATGCAGCTGGGCAAAGGCGAACTTCAACATGCGATCAATGGCGACGAACAGGTAGAGCCCGCCTTCTTCAATGTGCACCTCGGCGATGTCGATGTGGAAATAGTCGATGGGATAGGCCTTGATCTTCTTCGTGGCGGGCTTGTCCCCGGTCACCTCCGGCAACCGGCTGGTGCTATGGCGCTGCAGGCAGCGATGCAACGATGAGCGGGTCAGGTGCGGAGCGGTGGGCTGAAGCCCATAGAGGCAATCGTCCAGGGGCAGCAAGGTGTGCTCGCGGAAGGCGACGATGATCGCCTCTTCCGTAAACGACAGCATGGTGGACTTAGCCTCCTTAGGACCGGTTGGCACGTCAGGATTATTCCGGTCCATGAGAACCGCGTGCACAGAAGCGTCGCTACGTCCTGGCAACCTCACTTAAACCGAAAAGGAGTCTGATATGGGCAAACTTGAAGGAAAAATTGCGGTCATCACCGGCAGCAACAGCGGTATCGGCCTAGCGACTGCCAAACGCTTCGTCGCCGAGGGCGCATACGTGTTTATCACCGGGCGGCGACAGGCCGAGCTGGATGCCGCCGTGAAAGAGATCGGCAGCAGCGTCACAGCTATTCGCAGCGATGTCTCCAAGCTTGAGGACCTTGATCAACTCTTTGCAATCGTCAAGGAGCAGGTGGGCCGGATTGACGTTCTGTTCGCCAACGCCGGCGGCGGCGAGTTCGCGCCACTCGGCCAGATCACTGAGGCGCAATTCGACAAGACATTTTCTACCAACGTCAAGGGCACCCTGTTCACAGTGCAGAAGGCGCTACCGCTGATGCAGGCGGGTGGCTCAATCATCCTGACAGGCTCCACCGCCGCCAGCACCGGTACTCCGGCCTTCAGCGTCTATGGGGCCAGCAAGGCGGCCATTCGCAGCTTCGCTCGCAACTGGGTCCTGGACCTGAAGGGCACAGGTATCCGGGTGAACGTGCTGGCGCCCGGCGCCACCTCGACCCCAGGCTGGCACGGCCTTGCCCCGTCGGAGGATGCCAACAAGGAGATGATCAAGTTCGTGGAATCGACCACGCCGCTCGGGCGCCTTGGCAATCCCGACGAGACAGCTGCCGCGGCCCTCTTTCTGGCCTCTGATGATAGCAGCTTCGTCAACGGCATCGAGCTATTCGTCGACGGCGGCTCGGCGCAGATCTGAGGCGACAGGAACAATGCATTTGACACTCAACCCACGGATAGCACTTACCGTGGGTTGATGCCGCCATTCAGACCGATCCTCTAGAGCATTGAACCGGAGACAGGCCTCTACAGGTTCTATGCTGGGTCGAGATGTAATGCACTTCCTTGAACGGGAGGTGGATCATGGGTCGATACGATCCACTGGATCTTCGCTGCGCGTCGCGGGCTTCGTCGTGGAGGGCTATTCCTGCCGGGTGCCTGCACAGTGGCAGGGGCCCGCTGCGTCAGGTCAACTTGCGTCGTGAGGGCAACGGCGCCCCAGCACAGAAAATGGTACGCTTGTGTTTGACCAATAAGTCATCGGCCAAGCAGTTGATAGCTGATCACTGGGAAGTTAAGCCAGAAATAGCTACGCGTCCGTGTCCCGTAGATGGAACACAAGAGACTAACACAGCCCAAAAGTTCTTCTTGTACTTACTAGGTGATTACCAGAACTTGAACATGTGACCATCCGGTGGGTCACACATGAGCTAAGTACCTATGATTTATGGTGAGCGCGCTGGGACCCGAACCCAGGACCCTCTGATTAAAGGGCGCGTGGTGCGCTTACTGTTATTGATCCAAGACCTAGCTTCATGAGCGCGGGGCTTACGGCAGCGGATTTGCTGGGCTCTGCGCCAGGATGGTGAACACGGCTGATGCGAGTATCGTAGCGGCCGCCGAGCCAAACAGGATCGAACCCACCGGCACACGATGGCTCAGCCACCTGAGCCGCGCAGCCTCGCGGCGCTCCAAGTGGCTCCCTAGCTCAGACTCCGACATGCCCAGCCTCCCCAGCTTGC